>DATGYJ010000517.1:0-30027 GCA_035298105.1 Anaerolineales bacterium
CATGACGATGGTCAAAGAACTCTTCCCGCGCACCATCGTAATGGATGATGGTCGGATTGTTGCTGATGGAAATACGAAAGATATTCTAGAAAATGAAAAGCTCTTGAATGAGCATGGGTTGGAAAAGCCGTGAACTTGAAAGCGCCTCTGAATTTCGGAGGCGCTTTCAAGTTACCACTTACAAATTAATTTTTATAGTCCTGCAGCACTTTTCAATGCTTCTGCTTTATCGGTGCGTTCCCAGGGGAATTCGATATCGTCACGGCCGAAGTGACCGTACGCGGCAGTCTTCTGATAGATCGGCTTGCGCAAGCCCAGATCACGGATGATCGCGCCGGGACGCAGGTCAAAGAATTCGTTGATGAGTTCGGCGATCTTGTCATCTGCAATTTTGGCGGTGCCGAAGGTTTCCACGTTCACTGAAAGCGGATGCGCGACACCAATCGCATAGGCCACCTGCACTTCCACGCGATCGGCAATGCCAGCGGCGACGATGTTCTTGGCTACATAACGAGCCGCATAGGCTGCGGAGCGATCCACTTTTGTGGGATCCTTGCCGCTGAATGCGCCGCCGCCGTGGCGCCCCATACCGCCATAGGTATCCACGATGATCTTGCGTCCGGTCACACCTGCATCGCCCATGGGTCCACCCACGACAAAGCGCCCGGTTGGGTTGACAAAGATCTTAAGATCTTTATCCACCAAACCCTCCGGTAAAGTTGGCATGATGATGTGTTCCGTTACCGCTTCGGCGATTTCTGAGTGAGAGACTTCAGGCGCGTGCTGTGTGGAGATCAGCACCGTATCGACGCGTTTGGGCTTGCCCTGCGAATATTCGATCGTGACCTGACTCTTCGCATCGGGACGAAGCCATGGGATGGTTCCATTTCTGCGCAGCTCACTCTGCCGGCGCGCTAAATTATGCGCCAGATAAATGGGCATCGGCATGAGGGTCGCAGTTTCATTGCATGCAAAGCCGAACATCATGCCCTGGTCCCCTGCCCCAACATGTTCAATATCCTTATCGGTCATTTCACCGCTTTTGTCTTCCATTGCGTGATCAACACCAAGCGCGATATCTGCACTCTGGCTGGCGATGGCTGTCAGCACGGCGCAGGTATGGCCATCGAAACCCTTGTCGCTGTTGTCATAACCGATGTCCAATACCACTTTGCGTACCAACTCATCGAAATTGACAAAGGCGTTGGTCGTGATCTCGCCCAGTAGAGCGACGAAGCCGGTCTTGGTTGCAGTTTCGCAGGCAACGCGCGACATGGGGTCCTGCTCAAGGCACGCATCCAGGACCGCGTCCGAGATTTGATCGCACAGCTTGTCGGGGTGTCCCTCGGTCACTGATTCGGAAGTGAACATCAGCTTCGAGGCCGTCATGAAAGTGTTGCTCATTGTTGTTGAAACTCCTTTAGAAAATGAAATTGCCCCTCCAGACGAGCAGAAAGGGCAATCAAACATCGAGCATAGAGCCCTCTCATCTACCAGAACATCCGTCTGTCGGAATTGGCACCGGGTTAGCGAATCACTTTTGGCTTACAGCAAAACGCGCAATGCTGATTGCTAACTGGTTGTCGAGGCATCGCAGGGCCGTTCCCTCCGCCTCTCTGGATAAGAGCGCCTTGTGGGGCTATTAGGTTGTGTCGGCATAATATCATAGGGCCAGGGGAAAGTCAATTCTGATAAATAGCAACGCTTTCGTTATTCAGCCTTTGAATAAAACAATCGGGAAAAATGCTATAATCATTTCAGCTAACAAGGGAGCCATTATCGTAACCCCGGCACATTCTTTCGAGTTGAAAAGGTCATCATGGCGGAAAAGTTGGGCGGCACTCCAAAAGTGCTGATTGTCAGCAATCAGCAGACCACAGGACCCCTGTGGGTTTTTAGTTTACAGCAACAAAAACTGAACGTTACCCTGGAGGCCGTTCCCGCGCATACGCTGGCGCGTTGTGAAACCGAATTCCCCGATCTCATCATCATGGATATCAATTTATCGGAAACCCAAACGCTTGAATTGATCCGGGGCCTGCGGGCCGAGATGCTCACTCCCATTTTGTTGTTGACCCCAGCTCGCACGGAAGAATATGTACTCGAAGCCTATAAAGCCGGAGTGGACGATTGCATCACGAAACCCGTTAGCCCTTCCTTGTTTCAGGCCAAGGTTAAAGTGTGGCTAAGGCGTTTTGGCAGCATATCTGCCGATCTGCTCAATCCGCTGAGAGTGGGAACACTTCAATTGTTCCCGGCGGAAAGGATCGTCTTTCTAAAGAACGGCAGCGCGATCCGCCTGACCAATCTGGAACTGCGCCTTTTATATTATCTAATGAATCGGGCCGGTCAGATCGTGACGATCGAGGAACTCAATCAAAAGGTGTGGGGCTATAACGCTGAAGCCGACAACACGATGCTGAAGAACGTGGTCTACCGCCTGCGCCGAAAAATTGAAGCGGATCCAGCCAATCCGCTCATTGTCCAGACCATCACAGGGGTGGGTTACAAGCTCGCGGCTGAGTAACTTTCTGCAGGTACAGTGCCAGAAGGCACGGTTTGAGGGCTTTGAGCGACAAGGAGTGGCAGAAAAGAGACATCTGGTGGAACAAGGTCCCGCCAGATGTCTTTTATGTTCGGGGAGGAATGGCCGGAAGCGAATGCACGCATCCCACTGATGCAATGGATTACAAGAAGTCAGAAGGAATTGGGAGGATGACCGTCTGATTTTCTGAAGCCTTGCCAGGCTGGCTCCCTCGGAACTCCCTCGTTCTCAGTCCGCTCTGCCTAAATAGTGCCTATATCCTGCCTATATGCTGCCTATATCCTGGCTATTTCCTCCCTGCGCTATTCATTCGCTTCAAATCGGCTGCGCCCGGGGAGCCGCGCTTATGTTTGCTGCCTGAAATCTGATATTTGGATTGTGACCAAAACGGGGATTCTTGCGACCAATTGCGACCCGGTTTGTAACCTTTTTGCGACTGGAAACTGTAACCGACATATCCGTAAGGCGTCATGATAGCGTGCTTGCAGAAGTGTAAAGAAATCTTTGCTTAAGTGAAAACTCTCGTACTCACTCCCACTTGTAACAGGATTTGGAGCTCTCAGGCAGAAACTGAGGCGCTCGCAAACCGCGTTATGCCTTTTATTGAACGGAATTATTCGTTTTTTCAGACAGGCGGTTTTTCTTTTGGATTTTTTGTTCTCGTGGGAGCCATTCAACCTAAGGAGGTGGCTACTGACAAAGAGGGGCCTATTCTTCACCGTTCCAAAGTCGCAAAACAATTTTCTATTCGAAAGGAATATTTATTATGAAACAAAAATTCACAATCGCAGTGGCGCTGGCCGTAGTTTTGGCGATGTTGCTTACATCGTTGGTGCTGGCGGATGCCACACCCACCATCGCGTCTGATCTTCCAGATTATGGACCGGGTGATACTGTCCATCTCTTTGGCGCTGGCTGGCTAGCCGGTGAATCAGTCCACATTTTCGTAAATGACAATATGGGCTCAACATGGAGCCGTAACGCCGATGTGGTGGCGGCAGCCGATGGTACCTTGACAGACACCTTTCAACTTCCGAATTGGTTCGTGGCTACATACAGCGTCACAGCCACCGGAGCAACATCTGGTACAGCGACCACAACATTTACGGATGGGTCCCTCCAATTCGTGGAAACCGGGTTGCCTTTAGGCACTTCGTGGAGCATCACTTGGAATGGAAATACACTATCATCTACAACCAACACCGTAACATTCGGTGGTCAAGCAGCAGGTCCTTTCAGCTACACTGTTGGTTCTGTAACGGGATATGCGGCATCGCCTGCATCTGGGAGTGCTTCACGCCCTCAAAACGGCAATACGCAGGTGGATATTACCTTCACAGTCTCGGACAACACTGCGCCGGTTATTACTCCCAATGTTGTTGGTACACTTGGCAGTAACGGTTGGTATACCAGCGATGTGACAGTGAGCTGGCTCGTGAATGACGATCAATCAGCTATCTCTTCAACCAGCGGCTGTGATCCAACAACAATCAGTAGCGATACCGCTGGTGCCACCGTGACCTGCACCGCGACGAGTGCTGGTGGAACGAGCTCAGAATCTGTAACCATCAAACGCGATGCAACCGCGCCGACCGGTGTAAGTGGTGCGCCCAATCGTGTTCCTGATAGCGGGACTTGGTACAACCATGCGGTAGGTGTGGTCTTTACTGGATCCGATGCTCCTTCTGGTATTGCAAGTTGCACCACGACAAATTATAGTGGGCCAGATGGCAGCGGTGTTACTGTCAACGGTTCCTGTACGGATAATGCCGGTAATGCCAGTGCTTCAGTTGCTTCAAGCACTTTCAACTATGATGGTACTGCCCCGACTGCTGTGCTTGCAGTAGCGGCTGGTACTGCCGGTGCCAACGGCTGGTACACCAGCGATGTGACTGTCTCAACAACAGGTTCTGATGCTGTGAGTGGCGCGACCTGCACCACGAATCAATTTCAAACTACTGAGACAGCAGGTGCTGTTTTTAATGGTTCGTGCACCAACGGCGCTGGTTTGACGACCAATGCTGCTCCATTGACTGTCAAACTCGATAAAAGTGGTCCAAGTGCATCACTTGCTGTAACTGCTGGCACGCCAGGCGCGAATGGCTGGTACACGAGTGATGTAACAGTTTCCACTTCAGGTAGTGACTCGATCAGCAGCCCAGTGACTTGCACCGCCGATCAATTCCAAAACGCTGAGACAACTGGAACTGACTTCAACGGCTCTTGCACCAACGATGCTGGCTTGACGACCAATGCTGCTCCATTGACTGTCAAACTTGATACAACGGGTCCGTCAGCGTCTCTGTCGGCAGTTGGGACTCTTGGAAACAATGGCTGGTATGTCAGCGATGTGACGATCAAAACAACTGGCTCTGACACGATCAGTAACCCGACCGCTTGCTCTTCTGACCAATCCCAGACGACGGATGCTACGGGCGCGACCTTCAATGGTTCTTGTACAAATGATGCAGGCCTCTCAACTAACGCTGCACCATTGACAGTCAAGCGTGACGCAACAGCCCCAAGCATTACTTGGTATGATGTCCAGAATTTCTATTTTGGATTTCCTCCCGCGACGGCGCCTTCTTGCCAAGCCAGTGATGTAACGTCTGGCCCATTTGACTGTGTCGTCACAGGTTATGATCCAAGTGCCTTAGTTGGCGCTCATAACTTGGCTGCTACTGCTCATGACGTGGCTGGCAATCAGGCGACTAGCAATAACTCATATACTGTGTTAGGTTGGACGTTCAAGGGCTTCTACCAGCCTGTGGATATGAATGGCGTATTCAATGTTTCTAAGAGCGGCTCAACGATCCCCTTTAAGTTTGAGATCTTCGCAGGTTCGACTGAGCTCACAGATGTTACTTATGTCAAGTCATTCAAATATGGTTCGGTAGCATGCAGTGCAACTGCTCCTAATGATTCGATTGAGACTGTCGCAACGGGGGGTACAAGTCTCCGATATGACACGGTGGCCGGCCAATTCGTCTATAACTGGAAGACACCTACCACGCCTGGCTGCTATAGCGTGACCATGACTACGCAGGATGGCTCTACACTGACCGCTTTCTTCAAGCTGAAATAAATAAACCATGGGGGCGCCAGGGGGCACCTTTTATAAAGAACCTGCGCTGTCTTATGACAGCGCAGGTTCTGATTCTGAGCAAAGTTATTTGTTGAAATACGACTCAATAGCCCTCAAGCTCATATTCCACTTCGAAAATCTTCAATGTGACGGTTGGAGAAGAGGGATGCGGGAATGTGAAATAGATCGTTTCTGTCGCGCCAGCACCGATTTCTTTTGGTAGAGCAGGCTCACGGCTGGTTATAGCAAGCGCTGTGCCATCGGGGCTTGTGAGCGATACATCCGTGCTGGAAAGCGTGAATGGCGATGCCCCATAATTATGGATCGAAACACCAACTCGAATTGTGGTTCCATCTGTGGAGGTGGTTGTCTCCAGCAGAGAAATTTCGGCTTGAATCTCCGATGCACTAGGTGTGTTGATCGTGCTGATCTGTTCTTCGGCCAATTCCCCCTTGAACACAAAGCCAGCGCCCGAACCATCTGTTTCAAAGAAAATAGTGATTCCATCTGCAGATTGATCGGGCAGAGTTGAACCATTCAGGGTGCCTGGCTGAGGAGCCGACAAACTATACGTCGTGGAATTGCAATTCGACCAGGTTACTTTTGCAGGAGTTCCTATAGTAATTGTCGGCATGATCGCAAGGTTTTCTAAAGTAGGACCAAGCACAAACATATAATTCGTGTTCGTTCCTGTCACCCAATATGCTACTCCGGAACGATCGGAAGGCACAGACAGAGAACCATCCGCGGCAGGTTGGATTGTCTCAATTTGAAATGTGCTTGAGCCAAGCAAAAGGATCGGGTGTCCGCAGTCAGGCGTTGGGATGAACATGGTTGGGATCACGGGCGTTTCCGTGTTTAAGGCTGCGAAGGAGAGTGGCTTTCCCAGAAATAGGAAAGCCAATAAGATGACAAGGATTACTCCCAGTATCCCAAGGAAAATGATCACGAGGATGATTTTAGTTTTATCAGCTGAAGAAAAGCTTTGTCTTGTGTTGATTGGAGGTTTCATGGCCGGATTCCCTTTAGGACTGTGCTATTGAAAGTTCTCTAAGATTATATCAATCATACCCTCGCAAAAGGGACATATCCTTTCTGACTGTGGAGGTGCCAATCCGGGTGACTAGATCAGTGATACGTCGGTGGTTTTGCTATGTAACTATCTATACTTTTCTGCGTCATGATAATGTGCCAGAAAAGCACAAGAAATAGTACAAAGAAGGGGGTGTTGGGAGAGGCATTTCATCGTGCTTCTCACCATTTATGCGAGGAGGTTTGCGCTAATGAGAACGCAAGCCTCCTCAAATTTTTTAAACCGTTGTGAGCGAAGCAATACCGCAAGATTTGCGGCGGGATATTTGTAACAATGCTCACCAGTCTGCGTCATGTACTCATGACGAAAAAAGTACAGTCTTATCGTTTCAACCTCACAAGTCGCGACTTTCTCATGGTCGTCAATGGGAACGGTACGCCTTCGAATGGAGTCATATAAAGTGAAACTTGGAGCAGTGTCAGGCTGGCAAAAGCAATAAATTATCCAGGCAAGGGGATTACCAAAACAATCTGCGTTGTCACTGCCAACGCAGATTGTTATTTAAATTTGGCACGAGCGATTTAGTTCCCTGGGCGCCCCTATCAATCATCCGCTGCGCAGCGAAAGCCAATGCGTGGAGAGAAATTACCGAGATAAGCGGGCGAGCCTGGCGCTGCATTCAGGTTTGACCCCAGCACGGAAGAACGCTTCGCAACCCGGATGTTGATCTCTGCATCGCCCAGGCTGCCTCCACGCACCACCCGGTTGAAACTTGCACTTGTCGCGGGTCCCGTTGGGTTGAGCGTGATATCCAAAAGATACTGGAAACTATAAAGATCGTTGACCCATTCGGCAACATTACCCGCCATATCCAGAACGCCGAACGGGCTCGCGCCCCATGGATAAGTTCCCACACGGGAGGTATCACCCACGAGCATATTGAAGTTGGCGTGCAAGCCATCGGCCTTGTCTTCACCCCACGGAAAGGTACGGAAGTCATCGCCGCGCCCGGCCCGTTCCCATTCGGCTTCGGTCGGCAGGCGCCGCCCTGCCCATTCACAATAAGCCTGGGCCTGCCCCCAGGTCACATAGATCACCGGGTAATCTTTGAACTCAGGATTATCGAAATAAGAAGGGCGTCTCTGCGATTTGAGACTTTGTGGTAGCGTACACGCACCCATGCTGACACACAACCCATACATGGCATTTGTCACTTCCAATTGATCCATCCAGAACGCGCTGAGGCTCACATCATGGTCAGGGGTTTCATTCGGCGCCCGGCGCACATCCATGCCTCCCATATGAAATGTCCCGGCGGGGATATGTACCTGCGGCATGTTATCCTTCTGGGAAACACGTGCGATCAAAGGCGCCTCTGTTGGTGTAGCGCTGGGAATGATCATTTCCGTTGGGGAGGCGAGAACTAGGACTGCCGTTGAAGGAATGCTGGTTGGGAAAGGCGTTGATGTGGGTTCGATCACGGGGACTTCGGTCGCGGTGCAAGCGGCCAGGAGGAATAAAGAGATGATAATGAATTTTCTCATGGTAGGCAATTATATGTCATTGGATTGTGTGTCATTGCGAGGAGGTGCTTTTCCGACGATTGCGCACGCCGCAAAGCGGCAATCCTGTAAGGAAGCAATCTCCTCTTAAGCCGGTAGAGACTTATTAGTGAGTCTTCTCCGCTTAAGCGGGGGTTGCTTCCTTGCAGGATGCTACGCAATCGCGAAGTACGCTCGCAACGACATGCCTCTCATTACGGCGTTGCGCCGACGAAATTCAGCGCATATATTGCATCCTTATAGTCTGGATGGACTGAGAGGGCCTTGCGCCAATTTTCAATGGCACTATTGGTATCGCCTTTGCGATATAAAGCCCAGCCGTGCCAGAGCCAGGTCTCTTCGGACATTTCGGTGCGTTCCAAAGCGTAGTCTGTGAGCGCCAGGAGGTCGTCTATGCGATTTGCCTGGAAGTTTGCGATGAACGGACCGAATTGATAGCGGAACATCCGTTGCGGCAGGCCCAGTTCACGTGCCTTATCATACGCCGTGTTGGCTTCGTCGTAGCGTTCAAAATAGACGAGGTTACTACCGACGTTGAACCATGCGAACGCGTCCGAAGGGTTCTGAGAGGTGGCGGCTTGGGCGATCGCCAGCGCGTTTTGCCGGTTCACGTCCTTGTCCCAGTTTGAGCCGAGCAGAGTCTGGATCTCTGCCTCTTGTTCAGGAAGATAAACGACGAGGTACAAATAATTGAACGGTTCCCATTCCGATACCAGTTGTTCATAAGAAATCTTTTGATCCGGTCCATGATACGGATCTTGTGCGGTAAACATTTGGGTGGCGTTGTCGTAACCGGTGAGAAGCAGGTAGTGTGCCGCCCAGAGATCGTCATCAGGCCAACCCGTGTCATCGGGGTTGAGAGAGGTGGTGCCTTCGATGATGACCGGATACTTCGCAGCGATTAAGCGTTGGAGCGTTTCGATATCGCCGCCCACCCGATATTGAATGCGCAGCCAGCCTGCGTAGTTGAGCACCCAGTAAGCCAGCTCTTCGGGATTCACATTGCGGTCGCCGTTGACCGGTTTGATAACATCCGAAATGGCTTTCTGATCGCCGCTCCAGTTGAACATGTGTAGCATCATCGAGAGGGCGGCGGGACCGCAGTTGTTAGGAGCTTGTTTTTCGTATGGAGGGGAATTGAGCAATGCCTGTTGTGGAGGCGGTGCAAGGGTTGGCGTGGGAGGGATCGGGGTCTCGGCAGGTCCAATGGTGGGAGTGGCCGGCACGGTTGGACTGGCCAGGCTTTGGGTGCTGGTGGGGTTGGGAATCGCCGTGGGTACAGAACCAACGGGATGAAGCACATTCCTTAGATAAGTCTTTGCAACTTCATAACGCCATGCAGCCCGACTATTGATGGAGGGAATTTGCAGGATCAATACAGCCGCACCGACCAGTACCAGAAAACCGGCTCCGATGAGGACAACGTTTCTTTTCGACATGCGGGAAAGTGTACCAGAGTTGGATGAGTCTAAATTAACCTGTGTCCAGACTTCGGCCGCCCTGCGAGGCGGCGGTAGTGTACTTTGTCTTTCCCGCCGGGGATGGCTGGAAGAGCTATTTCACTGATGACCCAGAAGCTTCACCGCAGCTGCAATCGAGGGATCTGTCTCAAAATAGAATGTATCCCATCCCGCAGAGGCTTCCACGTCGGGGATGATGCCGGTCTGTTCCCAGTTGGCATTTGAGAATGCCGAATGGAACGTCTCGGCTGCCAGCCATACTTGCGATCCATCTTCAAAGTCAAACCCATGCAGGACTTCCACGTTGCCAAGACTCGTATCACCGACAATTTTGGCGCGCCCCGAGTCTTGCAGTACACCGGCAAAGATTTCTCCGAAACTCACTGTATCCTTGCTTACCATCACGATCAGAGGGACGGTTTGTGAGTTCTGGATTTCATCCGGTTGGATGTCCAGAGGACGTGAATCGGAGCGACTGACAAATTCCCCCAGTTTGCCATGGATAAAAAATCCAAGGATGGGATACACGACGCTGCTGCTTCCACCACTGTTCAAGCGCACATCCAGGATCAAGCCATCCAGTCGACCAAACTTATTCAGCGCGTTTTGAACCTGCTCCGGAATTGTCTCGTCGAAAAAGGATGGAATGAAAATATAGCCGATCTTCGAACCATCTGTGGTTGGAACAAGCCGTGCATCGATCGGAATGCTGCCTTCGATGGCATAGCGGAGGAGCATCACATCGCGCGGCGCTTCATTCGGGGACTGTATGGTAAGCACAACAGCAGAACACTGTGGTCCACGCAGGTGATCGCTGTAGTCCTCTGTGATCGGCCGGTGGTCGATCATCAAGATACTGTCGTGTTCCTGGATGCCTCCATATGCGGCCGGCGAACCCGGGAAGGTTGAAATAACAATGACATGGTGCTTATCGAAGTCTGGTTCTCCGTAAATACCCACGCCCACAAATTGGATATCACCCTTCAGCTCTGCCTCTGTTTCCTGCACTTCCGCCGGCGACAGGAAAAATGAATGGTCATCGCCCAGTTCCTGGATCATGGTATGCATCTGATCGTAAAAGGATTGCGTATCCATGCCGGCCTTGACCTTGGCTTCATATCTTGCCTTGATCTCATTCCAGTCCTTGCCGTTATAGTTCGGATATACATATACATTCTGAATGATGTCCTCCAGATCTTTAAGGATCCGTGACTGTTCAGCCTGTGAAATCTCGGTGACTTTAAATTCTGGTGTGGCTTGCACCGCGCTGTCAGGTGCTACGGTTGCAAGCGGCGTGCTTGCGCATTCGGGTGGGATGAAGGCCGGCTTAAGGGGTACAGTAGTCGGGGTGAGAGAAGCGGTGACCGTGGCAGTCGCAGTCGGCGTAGCAGTGGGCGGAAGCACCATCTGCGTCACAAAGTTGCATGCCAATAGCGATAAGACTAAAAATCCAAACGCGATTCGTTTAATTCTCATTTTTTACCTTTATATATGTCATTGCGAGGGCGTCGGTCGATTGCGGACGCTGTCCCTGGGGGACTACACAACGTAGGGTGCTGCTTTCCCCTTAATGCTCGCAACAACGCTGAGCTACGCGCTCCATTCTTTCACGCGCTCGAAAAGCTCAGAGAGCGGCTTAAGATCAGACACGGGCACAGCCAGATTCTTTACGTGAGTTTGGTCGTATTGAAAAACCCGCGAGCCGGTCTGGATGAAACTTGCGCGCCGGCCGAACTCTTGGCGGGTGAGATAACCCGCCAGGAGCACTTCCATACCATACACCCATAGATTGCCCCAATCGAATATATTAATCAGATGGGTAGCTTGACGTGCCGGGCTGTGGATTCCAATCCGTGCACCCGGCAGGGACCCGGATTTAATATGAACGTACGATAAGGAAAAGAAACCATTTTGCATCTCGATGCGCGTGCGTGGCGGCAGCTCAACGATATAGGATCGCATGTCGCGCCCCTCAGCCTGCCCGCCGATTTCGATCACGACACTCTCCTCAGCCTCTGACTTCAAGACCAGCCGGCCAAGTGGATCCCATCTCACCGGGCGGTTCCATATCTCTGGCATCAGATGGATTAAATAATAGGGTCGTTTCGTTTCGATTGCTTTTTGCAGATCGCTCTGCGAGGCGGTGACCAGACCGGGCAGGAATGCAAAGAGATAGAGATCGAGCTGGGAATGTCCATCTCTCGCATGTTGATCAGAGGCGACCAATGCAGGCGCCCCCAACACCACTTGCGGGTTGTGGCGCATTTGCGAGATCTGATCTCGATGGCTGATGAGAAAAGATGTGAGCTCGCATCGTCGTCCGTCCAGCAAAACGTCATAGCGTTCATGCTCGGTGAAGGGCGTCGCGCCTTTCACCTCGAAGGGAACGCCCTGTTCGGAGAGATAACGCCGGAAGGCAAGCTCCACTGCGGCACTTGCAGCAACGCGCCGCAGACGATCATATGCGGAACCTCCACTGCGGCTGTAAAGATAAGGCAATGCGTGCAGCGCGCAGGCGATCCCGCCTTCGGTCAGGTCACGGGTATAGGGCAGGTGCAGGAGGTCAGATGTGGAGAGCATTCAGTGATTTACTTGGGCGGGTAACTATTCTCTTTGAGCAGATTTTCCAGGGGTAGAAATAGCGGGCTGGGTAAGGCGTCCCAGGCATACCAGCCAAGCTCAGCCACTTCCTCTTCCGCCGCGACGGTTGGTTCGCCGGAAAACGATTGCACTTCCATCCAAATAGTGATGTAATGTCTGCCCTGCCTCTCGAACAGATCATTGGTCACGGCTCGAAATTGAACATCAAAGACATCCACACCGACCTCTTCCTTTGCCTCGCGGGCCGCACACTGTTCGGGTGTCTCCCCGAACTCTATATGTCCGCCCGGCGTTGACCAGGTCCCTTTCCCGTGCAGTCCCTTGCGCTTCATTAAAAGCACTTTGTTATCTTTGGTAATGAGAATTCCTACTCCAACTTGAGGGTTTTGATCCATTATTCATTCCTGAATTGCAAACAATAGTGATGGAAGGTATTGCTCACCCAGGCGGAGCCTAACCCAAACGGCGCCAGGCGTTGGTTGTCTTGCACCCAGATTTTTTCATCCTTCAATGTATAAGTCTTGCCAAGCTCACGGGCAATATCCCAGGCCAGCGGATACATCTTCCCGCCCTTCTTCACATTCTTTACGATGATCGTGAGATACGCTTTCTCGCATAATAAAGGCTTCAGTCCCCTGTAAATATTTACCAGCTTTTCAAGGAACTCCTCATAGTCGTTGATGTTCCCCAAATCGTTTGGGTCATCCGAATAATGGACATCCAGCCCGGCAGAAGCACGCCGTTTCTTTTGAGTCTCAGCCCCTTTGGCGCGGAGCATGTTCCAGTAGGGCGGTGAGGTCAAAACGAATTCGACGACCGGCAACTGATAACTGGTAATTTGGGCGGCGTCTCCATGTATGATTTCAGATTTCAGGTTTACAACCTTCTCGCCCAGGGAATCTCGTTCTTCCCCAATAATCTGTTTGGCGATCTCGGCGTATTTCGGGTTCAATTCGATGCCGTAGGAGTTCCGTCCTGCGCGTAAGGCAGCGACGAGCGTCGAGCCTGTCCCTGCCATGGGGTCGAGGACCGTCTCGCCTTGTTTAGTAAAGAACTCGATGAATTCCTGTGCCAGGGTCTCAGGGAATTTGGCGGGATGGACCAACACTCCCTTCTTGCGGGGTGGCGGGTTATGGATGAACCACGATTTCTGGAATTTCAGCCAGCGCTTGGAATCAAGATCGTTCAGTTTATTGGGCGGCATGGGTTAATCGTAAATCGTCAATCATAAATCGTCAATCGTAAATCGTAAATCGTCAATCGCAAATCGTAAATCGTAAATCGTAAATCCTCAGGGTATCGGCGTTCTAGTGGGTAGAGTGTAATTCACTGCGTACACGCTGAGATCAGAAAATACCACAGTCACAGGCGTATCGCCGGCGGAACGCACATAGACTCCGAGTGCGCCGCTGGGGAAGGAATTGTCTGTTATGTTGAACTGATAACGCCCGTTGAGAAAGAGCCTGATTTCACTTTTGACTGCCCAGATCCCGATCCGGACTTCGCCTGGAGCACCCGGCGCATCGCCGCTTGGAACCGGCTCATGGATGAGCAGCTTGGTCCCGCCATTGACCCGTTCTGCCCGCACTTGTCCATCGCAGGTTAATACAAACCGGTAAAAATAGCTGCCGACGCCGCGCACGAGGATGCCGTAGTTATCCCCTCCACGGCACAGGCTGGGATGAGCGGTGATCTCAGCATAGAAGTCGCTCAAAGTCGTCTTGTGGCGTGTACTCGACAGATAGTAGCCGGGTTGCACGGTCAGCGCCAGGAGGTTGCGGCTGATGACTGCACTGCCTTGATCGGAAGTGGCAGTATCCCAGACTGACTTATCGGAAAAATTGTCACGGAGAGTTACCTGCCCAATGCCAGGACTCATTTCAGGCGTCGCGGTATAGGTGGCTACGGTTAGCAGTGTAGCGGTTGCCGAAGGAGGGAACCAGACAATTGTCTGGGTTGCCGGTGCCGCATCAGTTGGCCTTGGAGTCTCAGTTGGCAGAGTGGAGTCCAGGGGCAGGCAGGCAGTTATGAGCAATGCTATTACAAGGAAGCCAATGGCCCAGCAGTGCGAAACAGGCGCACTGGCGCCGCGGCATCGCTTCGCCGACGGTTCCGCTTGCGTTTGCAATGACATTTGGCCTAATAGTCTCATAAAAGAAATATGACAATCTTCATGAAGAAATTTTTGCAAGGTGTTGTAAAATTACCTCGCAAATATTCTACTGCTCTCTGCATTAATTTCTGAACTTCATTTTACCTGATGGTAAAGCCAATCAGAATCACTTTCGGGAATAAATGCAATACTCTGCAGCATACCAGGAGAATCTATGACCGAAAAGCTTGTGCTTGTGACCGGCGCATGTGGTGAAATAGGGCAGGCGCTTGTTCAAGGATTGGCGAAACAGGGAGGCTATCGTATCGTAACTGCGGATCTCGCTCCACTGCCCGACAGCATCAAAGCGATCTCGGCGGAGCACGCTCAGGGGGATCTGGTTTATAAGATCAAGACATTTTACGATTACGATTTTGATATCATTTTTCATCTTGCCGCTTCGCTTTCCTCCAAAGCGGAAGTGTCGAGTGAAGATGCCCACCGCATCAACGTGGAGGGCACGATGCAATTGTTGATGTTGGCCGCCTACCGTTCGGAGAAATATCACAAGTCTGTGAAGTTCATGTTTCCAAGCTCAATTGCAGCTTATGGAATGACCAATCTGAGCGTTAAAAAGTCGGCCGGGTGTGTAAAGGAGGATGAGTACAATTTACCTCATACCATGTATGGATGTAACAAACTCTATTGCGAAAAACTGGGAATCTATTATAGTAAATATTATGGTCAAAAACATTTGGATGAACACCCGCCTCATATGCTGGACTTTCGCGCCATCCGTTTCCCGGGCCTGATCTCTGCCTTTACACTGCCCAGCGGTGGGACGAGTGATTATGGTCCCGAGATGCTGCATGCTGCCGCGCAGGGGAAACCGTATGCCTGTTTCGTGCGTGAAGATACGGAGATCTCATTCATGGCAATGCCCGATGCAATTAAATCCCTGCTTCTGTTAGTAGACGTGCCGCGTGAGAAACTGAATCATCAGGTCTATAATATTGCTGCCTTTGCATTGACTGCCGGAGAATTTCGAGACCGTGCCCTGAAAGCATTCCCGGGGGCGCAGATCACTTTCGAGCCAAATCCCCGCCGTCAGGGTATTGTCGATTCGTGGCCCGAAGATGTAAACGATTCTCTGGCGCGCGCTGATTGGAATTGGACTCCTGATTACGATGCAAATGCCTTTTTCGACAATTACTTTTTGCCGGAGATCAGAAAGAGATATGGCAAATAAACAGACAAACCCTGCTGGACAACTTTTGATACAGTCCCTATAATCTTCGCCGATGAAAATCAGATTTACGTTTTCTGTTTGCCTGATTGTTTTGGTCTTTTTCCTTTTAGGTGTCGCTTTCCCATTGAGCGGAGCCAATGCGGCGCCGAATGCCCAGGGATTCGTCACCTCTACACCCGGGCCCGATGGCCGTATCCTTTATGTTGTGGTCGCCGGAGATAATTGTGGAAAGGTCGCTTTACTGCATGGCATCACGGTCACACAATTGCGCCAGTTCAATTCCCATCTGGATCAGGACTGCACGCTTGTGGTCGGGCAACAGCTCGTCGTAGGTCTTGTCTCTAACGTTCCTACCGCGGGACCTGCTCCCACACTCCTGCCTCCGACCATTACGGCAACGCCGGTCCGTGGGACGACGGAAGTCTGTGTCTTGTTGTTCAACGATATGAACGGCGATGCTTTACGCCAGGAGACCGAATTTGGCATCGAAGGCGGCGCCGTCAGCCTCACCAATTTGAACGGGTCGTATTCGCAGACCCAGAATACTACTTCTGCCGTCGACCCTGATACGGGAGAGCCTGTCCGCGCCTGTTTCGTCGATGTCCCCAGCGGAGAATACAACGTCAGTATGGCTGTGCCGGATGAATATAATCCGACGATGCTATTAAGTTATACATTGACGGTAAAAGCCGGTGACCGCGCCTTCATCGATTTTGGCGCACAGTCGAAAACGATCACGATCAGCCAGCCGGCAGAAACACAGGGGAGCAGCAAATCCTCGATCTTGGGGATCTTTGGATTTCTATTGTTGATTGGAGGCGCCGGCCTTGGATATTATGCCTACCGTTCCAGCCAGCCCAAGAGCAAACTAAAGGGAAGTCCACTGATGAAGAGATAAAAAAAGGCGACCACCGGATCGCCTTTTTTTATTTATCCCATCGAATGCCGCATCCTTTGTCCCCCAATGAGATGTAAATGAAAATGAAAGATCGTCTGCCCGCCATTTGGGCCGGTGTTTGTGATCAGGCGATAGCCTCCCATGGCAATCCCTTCTTGCGCGGCGAGTTTACGTGCAACAATGAAGAGATGCCCGATCAATTGCTCGTCTTCAGGTTCGAGGGTGTTAACAGACTCAATATGCTTGTTGGGAACGATTAAGATATGGGTTGGACCCACGGGGTGGACATCCCGAAAGGCAGTGACTTGTTCATCGTGGTAAACAATCGTGGCTTTCGCTTCCTCTGAAATAATCTTGCAGAAAATACATGAATCTGTCATTCTGGATCTAATCCTGGCGAGATGGGATAGCAGATGGATTGCTAGAGGCTTGAGCATCGTTACATATCAGGGATATTTCGCTGTAATTTTACTCATAATGGGTGAATGATTGGAAAGACCGAAATTGTGGAACCATTGAGACCCTGAGACACCGAGATTCTTCGGAAAGTTTTTATCCTGGCTCAATGAGGCGCTCCATGTCTCATTGTGTCCCTGGTTAGTGCTTCCCAGAGCCAAAATCATACTCTAGCTACAATATATGAATGATATTAGAAAAATCTTACTTTTCCTGTCGTCTTTTCAAAAAAGGATATAATGCTCGCGTTGAGCACAGTCGAAATGCTTGCATTGAGCCTAGTCGAAATGCTCGCGAAAAGGTAATACAATACTATGAATGATACGATTTTAACCTGGTTAATATTTTTGCTTGCTTTTGGTGGCATGGTTCTGATCCATGAATTCGGTCACTTTATCGTTGCACGCTGGTCCGGGATTGAGGTGGAGGAGTTTGGCGTGGGTTTGCCAACGCCGGGAGCCCTCACACTCTGGAACAACAAGGGTTTCCTGCTTCTGAAAAGCGGCCAAAGGATCGAAATCCCTTTTAATTTCAAGCTGCCGTTAAATTGGAACGACCTGCTCGGGGACCAGGTAAAGATCACGGTCGATAAGGTGAATGACCGTCTGGTCATGCGTTCCGTCGAAGTGGTCAAATCTGAAGAAAATCGACCCTTTGCTGCCCGCCGTCTTGATGCGGATAATATTTATGTGGATCAAAATGGTAAGGTGGTTCCGTCTCAAGCGGACACAAACCAGGCCGTATCACGCAGAGTAATCCAGGCTGGCAAAACCCGTGGCGAGCTGGAACTGATTGATACTGTCGCTGAAGTTCACCCTGGCACGCGTTTCACTTTTAACTGGCTTCCCTTCGGTGGGTTTGTCCGTCCAAAGGGAGAAAACGATCCGAATGTCCAGGGCGGGTTGGCTGCCGCAAGTCCGTGGAAGCGACTGGCAGTGCTCTTTGCAGGTCCTTTGATGAATCTGCTCATGGCAGTTTTGCTCTACAGCATCATCTTCAACCGCGTGGGTGTCCCTGATACCAGCCGTGTCCTGGTCTCTTCGGTGACCCCGGGTGGCCCCGCGGCGCAGGCTGGTTTCCAAACTGATGATATTTTTATTAGCGGCAATGGTCAACCTATCCGCAACTATGATGAATTACGCGCCATTGTCGACGCCAATGAGAACAAGCAGGTGACGTTCCTTGTAGACCGCCATGGCAAGCAAATCGACTTGGCTGTCACCCCGCTGATGAACGCCGAAGCCAAGCGCATTATGATCGGTGTCGGTCTCGGGGTCCCGTTCAAAGCTGCAAGCTCTCCGGTTGAAACCGTCAGCCTTGGTGCTCAATACACATACTTCAATATACGTGCGCTCATTGCGCTCCCAGCTCAAATGCTGCGAGGCACACTTAATTCGGAGCAGGGCCGTCTGGTTGGCCTTAAGGGAATTTACGATATCATGCACCAGACTGTCAGCCATGACGTTCAGGCAAGCACGAGTGCGCCGGCCTCCACCGATCCAATCGATCAGCCGGTTCGAACGCTTGAATTGATCGCATCGCTTTCCATCAGTCTGGGTCTTTTCAATTTGTTCCCCTTCCCGGCCCTTGATGGCGGGCGGATCATCTTTGTGTTGCCCGAACTGATCTTCCGCAGGCGTGTTTCACCGCAAGTCGAGAATCTTGTTCACGGCATGGGCATGGCTTTTCTTCTGCTACTCATGATCTATATTAACGTGATGGATTTCATTAACCCTGTCACAGTAAACATTCCTTAAATGAATACGAGCTCTATTTCCTTTCAAAATGTATTGGACGCTTTGCTCTCAGAGCGCAAAGAGTTCCCGCACAGTTATCTGCAGCAATTTTCGGATATCGGCGCCCTGGAGCTGAAGTCCCTTCTGGATGTCTGGCCCCGTGTCAAACCCGGCCGGAAGTTGACCCTGCTCGAAGAGCTGGATGCTCTGGCTGAGGTAGATACCCTCGTCTGCTTCGATGATCTTGCGCGGGCCCTGCTCACCGACCCGGAGCCCGAAGTGCGGACACGTGCCATCCGTCTCCTGGATGAATATGAAGACCCCAAAATTGTTCCTTCGTATCTTGATATGCTTAAGAACGATCCTGATACGAATGTCCGTGTGGAAGCGGCGAACGTTTTGAACTTGTTTGTCGATTTGGGAGAATTGGAAGAGATCCCTGAGAAGATTTATCATCAGGTTGAGGATGCTTTGCTCGCCGCCACTGCCAGTGAAGACGATGTGCGCGTGCGTCGTACTGCCCTGGAATCGCTTGGCTATTCTTCCCGCCCGGAAGTTGTAACGTTGATCGAATCCGCATTCCATCGCCAGGATCCGCACTGGCAGACAAGTGCACTCATCGCCATGGGGCGTTCCGCCGATGAGCGCTGGGACGATGAAGTGACACACTCATTGGTCAACGAAAATGATCGTATTCGTCATGCGGCAGTACAGGCTGCGGGTGAACTGTCGCTTGCATCTGCGCGTCCGATCTTGCTCAAAATGCTGGGAGAAGAGGAAGATGCCACGATCCTCAGCGCGGTGATCTGGTCGCTTTCACAGATCGGTGGAGAAGACGTGCGGACTTATCTCGAAAATCTGCTTGATGTTATGGGGGATGATGACGAACAGGTTGCGTTCCTTGAAGAGGCGCTCGATAATCTGGCCTTTACCGAGGATTTAGATCGCTTCGACCTGCTGGCTTTCGACCCTGAAGATGAATTGAAACCTCTGGATGAGGATGATGAAGAATAAATAAGCTCGTCAAGTTCGAGCTGCACCTGAGTGTGAAGTCTTACTCTCACGATATCTCGGAACGCTACCGTTCCGAGATATCTTTTTCTGGACGAAATGGGAGTGATATTAGTTCCACTCTCTCTTATCTCAATGAATAGGCTAATCGTTCAATATCTAGAACTAGCCAACCACAAGCGATATACCCAATGCTAACAGCCTAATTAAGAGTTGCAACGCGAACAATACAGGCAACTGTTACCTTAAATTATCACGCTTATGGTTCGTAAACTATTAACTTCCCGTCACACCTGCACCCACCGCAGGTGCGGTGTTGCGAGGGTGTTCTTCCCGAAGCAATCCCCTATCACGCCCGAGAGATTGCTTCCTTGCAGGACGCTACGCAGTCGTCGGGAAGGGCGCCCTCCTCGCAATGACGTAACTGTGGGAAGTTGATTATTTACAGACCTTTAGATTAAACAAGAATCCTGAGAAAATAGCAACCCGACAGTTTGTTTGAAAAGTAACCGTTGGTCGATTGCGCAGCGTGCGGTGCTCTCCCGCCGTACACTTGCGACCTCTAAAGACAATCGGGCTGCTCAACCCCGAGGATTAACATAAATTCAGAACTGTCAGGTTCCTAGTGATCTGAGAGTTATAATCTCCCTGGCTTTTTGCCTGGGTCAACATCATGTCCTTTCCAATACTTGCTTCCACATTTGCCAACAATATCCTGCCCATCATCCTGCTCGGTGGGGCAGGTTTCATACTTGGGAAACTACTCCAGATCGATCCACGCAGTCTGGGACGGGTCGTCTTTTATGTTTTCAGCCCTGTCCTGATCTTCAATCTGCTGGTACAAAATCAGCTCAAGATCACAGAAGCCGCGATCGTGATCGCCTTCGCGCTTTGTTTCATTCTCACCATTGGGATCGTTACTTTCCTCATCGGTTTTTTTCTTAAACTGGAACGCACAGCGCTGGTTGCCATTTTGATCACGACCATGTTTGCCAACACAGGGAATTACGGCTTGCCGCTGGTCTCGTTTGCGTTTGGTGAACAGGCCTTATCCTATGCAGGCATTTATTTTGCAACGACGACCCTGCTGTTCTATACGCTGGGTGTATTCCTGGCATCGCTGGGGCATATGACCTTCAAGGAAGCGTTAGTGGGGCTGCTGAAAATACCTACCCTGTATGCAGTCCTGCTGGCCGTTTTGATCAATACCTGGAATATCGGCATCCCGACACCGGTTTCCCGCGCCGTGGAATTGGCAGCCGACGGCACTATCCCGCTCATGCTGATCCTGCTCGGGGTGCAGTTGACCCGGGTGGAGTTATCAGGCAATCAGCGTGCCATGCAGTTAAGCGTGTCGCTCAGATTAGTGATCGCTCCGCTGGCGGCATTATTGTTTGCGGCGATCTTCGGATTGCAGGGCTTTCCCCGCCAGGCCAGTGTGACAGAAGCCTCCATGCCGAGTATGGTCAGTGCAACGGTCCTTGCCACCGAATACAATTTGGATGCCAAACTTGTGACCGCGGTCGTGTTCATCAGCACCTTGCTCAGTCCATTCACGCTCACACCCTTGCTTGTCTTTCTGGGGCGGTGAGCATGAGACATACTTCTTACTTCGCACTTCTCACTTTGATCGTGATGGCAGCATCAGCTTTATTTAACACCCGGCCGGTTACAGCCCAGTCCGGCATCGCTCTGGAAAACGTCGGGGCTTCGTATCGCTTTGGGGAACAGATCACATTCAGTGCCCGGATCAAGGCTTCGATCACCATTCAAAGCGTTGCCATTGTTGTTTCTGATGAAGCAGAGGGTTTCAGGCAGGTTGAACCGTTGAGTATCCAGGCAGATGGCAGCACGGAATTCCGTTTGGACACCAAGCAAAATGTTCTACGCCCATTTACGGACGTGAAATGGAATTATCAATTTACGCTCCCCGATGGAAGCATGGTTGAAAGCGAATCGTTCTTTCTTCGCTATGCTGATAACCGGTTCAACTGGCAAACACTTGAGTTGGGTGCGTTACGCCTCAATTGGTATGCAGGCGATCCAAACTTTGGACAGGCCGCCTTGGATGCAGCCCAGGCTGGTTTGGGATCGATCAGCAGCCTGTTGCCTCTCAACCTGGCACAACCTGTCGAAATCTTTATTTATGCAAATGCCGATGATTTGCGCGGCACACTGGTTCTCGGCGGCGAAGATTGGGTTGCCGGTCATGCGGACCCGGCGCTCGGTGTGGTCATGGTTGTGGTCGAGCCCGGCGCAGAACAAGCCATCACCATGGAGCAGCGCATCCCCCATGAGCTCACGCATGTGATGATGTACCGCAATATCGGTGCGGGATACCATAACATCCCTGCCTGGTTGCGGGAAGGCACTGCGACGCTGGCGGAAACGTACCCAAATGCAGATTATGATCGTGCCCTCACGAACGCGGTCGCAAGCCATAGCTTGATGCAATTAAAGGAGTTATGCATCTCTTTTCCCTCCGGGGCAGGTCAGGCATTTCTGGCTTATGCCGAATCTCGCTCGTTTACGAATTATCTGCGCGACACCTATGGCTCGGCCGGATTGCTGAAGCTGGTAAGTACTTATGCCGATGGCGTGGACTGTGAGCGCGGCACGGAACGGGCCTTTGGCGTTTCACTTTCAAACCTGGAAACAAAATGGCGTTCTTCTGTCCTGGGGCAAAATGCTTTCCTTTCCATCCTGCAAAGCATCTCCCCTTATCTGGTGTTGTTGTGTCTGGTGTTGCTCATCCCGTTCATTGGTATATTAACGATATTGCGAAAAAGGAAGTGAGGCCTGATGCCGCTGAGCAGGCATGAAAGGAAGTCGTAATGGATCAGGGACCAATGTCAGAAGACAAGAGAGGCAGTCCTGGGGATAAAGTCGTCCGTGCGCATGTCTGGGTGAAGGGACGGGTGCAGGGTGTGGGTTTTCGTGCGCATGTGGAATACTACGCACGTCAAATGAATGGGCTCACGGGCTGGGTGCGGAACGTCGGTGATGATACGGTGGAAGCCATCGCAGAGGGTGATCGTGCTGCCGTGGAACGCTTTATCCAGATGATGAAAGATGGTCCACGCGCGGCGCGTGTGGATGAGTCGAAAGTTGAATGGGAAGAGTCAACGGGAGAGTTTGACCGGTTTGGGGTGAAGAGAAGTATGTAGCGTTGAATCGTTTGAACTCTCAAACGATTCAACGCCAGGAAGCCGCTTAGCTGTTATTCATACGCCAGCACCTCACGAACGGTCAGGTGGGAGGCGTTGCGGGCGGGAATGAAGCTGGCCAGGGCGCTCAGCATGATCACAACAACCAGCCACAGCCACAGGCCGGGCAGCGAGTAGGCATACGTCAGCGGTACGCCCATCATCGCCCCTCCGACTGCCTGGTTCAGTCCCTGGCTCATCGGGATGGCCAGCAGGGAGCCCATGCACCAACTCAACAGCCCAATGGTAATGCCTTCCAAAATGAAGACTTGTGCCACTGCTCGGTTGGGTGCACCGATGGCACGCAGCACGCCGATCTCGCGTGTGCGCTCCAACACGTTGATGCTCATTGTACCCATGAGCCCCAGTCCCCCAACCAGCGCCAACAGGATCGCCATGACCAGCAGCAGGGCGACCATCGCATCGAACGCAACTTCCGCTTCAGCCCGTTCCGTGGTGAGAGTGGTAATCGTGCTCACTCGCAGCCCAATTCGCTCAAAGTGTCCTTCCAATAAACTGCTTTCCGCATCCACATAGCCGGCATCATGCGCTTGTGTTCTGACCAGCAGCGCATCTGCTTCACCCACCCGGTCCGTGACCCTGGCAAGGTAGTCATAGTTGACATAGATAACCGCCGCGAAAGCCGTGCCTATATAAGTCCCAACAATCTTGAAGGATCGTTCCTTGCCATAGATCTTCAAAACAATCTCCTTACCCAGGCCGAGATCCGGCTCGTCCTGGAACAGAGCCGAAGGGACCACCACTGCATTATCGTCTTCCGGCGTCAACCATCGACCGGCTGCTATGGCAGGCGCACGGATCAGGCTGGCTCCATCGACATGAGGTGCAAACATATACAACATACCGCTCTCACTGCCATCCGGGCGCACACGCCGCGCCGGCAGCTGCAGCCATACATCGGTTTGCGTTACGCCGGGCACAGCCAGCGCTTCCTGCTGGACCTTTTCGGCACGATACGGCCGATCAAAGGTCAGCATGATATCGAGATTGAACCATCTCATAATATCGTCCACGGTGGAGGTGAGAGAAGCGCGCACGTTGAAGACACTGATGAAGGTCGCAGAGGCCAACGTGAGCGTGATCAGAGTAAGCGTCAGCCGTCCCTTGCTGCGAAAGGTGTTCCTGATCGAGAGCAAAATAGGGCGGATGGAGACTTTGCGGGTGAACCACAGGTTCGAACCGGAAAGCAGTTGGTCGATCCAGTTTTTGCCGAAGCGACCTCTTCCGATGGTATAGGCGCTCATCGCTTCAGCCGCGCTGAGGCGCAGGTTGGAGAGGAAGGGAAAGAGCGACGCCAACACCGGCAGCACCAGGCCGATGACTACCTGGATCAGGATCGTTTGCGGTGGGGCCTCCATCGTTGACAGGTTGAAATTGAACATGGCGGCCAGCATCTGGCTGAGGGCGCGTGCGCCTACCGTGCCCAGAGGGATCGCGAGCAACAATGCCAGAATTCCATAGGAAATGACCATTACCAGGTACATACCCAGGATCTGTAGACTTCCGCCGCCAATAGCCTTCATTACCGCGATCTGGCGTTTCTGTTGCGCCAGCAGGGCAGAGACTGTATTGACCACCAAAAAGACGCTCAGGAAGAGTGACAGCACGCCGAGGGAGCCCATCAGTAGCAGGATCCCTTGCAGAACATCGTCCATTGGGAGTTGTCCCGGGTCAGCCGTCATACTCAGCGGAATCGTATAACCGGATTTTTCGGCTTTGTCCTTGACAAGGTTGACCACATGCTGCGCCCAGACTTTGTCCTCAGGGTGGGTGGCGATCACGTGTAACTCATTAAACCCATAGGGCTGCCCGAGCCACTCCGATGTATCAAAAGAGATATATCCATATGGCGTGCCATCGATCTGGGCCGGCAGCTGGGCAGGGTCATAGGCTACGCCTGCAATACGCACTTCCCTTTGTGTGTCATCGGGCAGCTTGATGCGCACTACCTCACCTTCCTGCGCATCAATGACCGGGAGTGCGGCCCGCTCGATCAGGATTTCACGCTTCGGCGGGGGCCAGGCTCCACTTTGCGAGCTGACTTTGTTCACCCGGATATCGTTGTAATCTGCGATCACGAAGAGAGTAATGTTCTTCCATTCTCCGGGAGAGACCTCTACACGGGCGGAGATATTTCGGCGCGCATCGGCTTCCTGTACATCCGGCATGGAGCGCACAGATTGCAGGAAGTCTTCATCGAAAAGTTCGGTCGTCCTGACCGTGCCGCTCGAGGGATGGATGGCAGCAAAACTGCGCGCCAACCCTTCAGATAGAATGGAGCGAGCGCTGAGGATGATCCCGATGGCAAACAGCCCAACCGCCATAGACAGGACGATCAATAATGTGCGTGTCTTGCTGCCAAATAGATCATTAATGACTTTATACCAGCGCGGTCTAAGCATCTCTGCCCTCCCTTCCCTCGGAACCCATGATTTCACCGTCAGACAGGGTAACGACCCGAGACCCTCGTTTGGCTACATCCTTATCGTGTGTAACCAGAAGAATGGTCCGACCTTGCCGGACCAACTCGACAAATAGATCAATGACTGCTGTGGCTGTGGCAGAATCCAGGCTGCCGGTAGGTTCGTCAGCGACCAGGATGGCCGGGTCGTTTGCCATGGCGCGGGCAATCGCTAAACGCTGCTGCTGGCCTCCCGATAAGGCGGCCGGCAATTTACGGGCATGTTCAGAGATCTCCACTTGCTCCAGCAGGAGCATCGCGCGCTGGCGTCCTTCGCGCAGGGAATAGCGCCGCGCAAAATCCATTGGCAGCATCACGTTTTGGAGGACCGTCAGGGTAGGTAGAAGCTCAAAGGACTGGAAAACTACGCCCATGGTTTTGCCGCGTAACCTGGCAGCTTTTTCCGTGCTGAAACGATGTAAGGGAGCGCCCGCGACCCAGATTTCTCCGGAGGTGGAACGGTCCAGCCCGGTGACCATGTTCACCAGGGTGGTCTTTCCACTGCCAGATTTTCCGGTCACGACCAGGAATTCCCCGGAATAGACTTGCAAGTCAATGCCTTGCAGCGCGGTCACGTTACCTGCCAGGCTGTTGTACGTCTTGACCACATTCCGCAGATCGATGAGCGGCTGAGCTTCGCCTGTATTCGAATGAAAGCCTTGTTCAACCATTTTAGACTCCTCAGACTAACGGTTTGTGAACTCGTCGACGATCCGGCCATCGGCAAGCCTGATGGTGCGTTGGGCGCGTGCGGCCAGTTCGTTGTCATGGGTGACCATGAGAATAGTTTTTCCCGTTTTCGCCAGATCTTCAAAGAGGCGAAAGACCATTTCGGCAGATTTCGAATCCAGGTTGCCCGTCGGTTCATCCGCCGTGAGAAGGACTGGATCATTCGCCAGGGCGCGGGCAATCGCCACGCATTGCTGCTGTCCGCCGGAGAGAGAATTCGGGAGCCGGTGTGCCTGGTTTGCCATACCCACCAACTCCAGTAAATACAAGGCGCGCTCAGGCCGTTCAGCCGGGGGGTATCGTCCACCGTAATCCATGGCAAGCAGAATATTCTCAGCGGCGGTCAGAGTGGGTAGGAGCTGGAAGAACTGGAAGATCACGCCAATGGAACGCCCCCGCCAAACAGCGATCTGCTCTTCCGTGAGTGTATGGACGCGAATATGATCGACGATGACTTCGCCTGAAGTCGGCCGGTCGATTCCGGTGATCACGTTGATGAGCGTTGATTTGCCGCTGCCAGACTTGCCGATGATCGAGACAAAGGCGCCCGATTCAACCTGCAGGTCGACGCCTTTGAGCGCGGTGAATGTGCCGGCTATGCTCTGGTAGGTCTTTACCACTTCTCGCAAGTGGACCAGGCGTCCGTTGAATTCTGCCTTTTGTCCATTTTTGGATGTATCTGTGTTTCGCTTTAAATTGACTTCCAGCATGGTTATCTTTTGCTCACTCCTTTTCAAAGGAATTGGCGTCGGCGTCTCTTCGAGCGGGCTGGCACAAAGAAAAAGACCACCAACAACGTATCGTTGCGGTGGTCTTGCTGAAGTCTATGGTAACCGAGAGTCAGCGTTGGAATACGAGGACTCTGTGATGACGGCTATCCATCCTGCGTCTGACACCTGCACTGCATTCGGTGCAGCGCAGGTGAAGGAGCGCAGTCAGCTACTCCCCATCGAACAAATGGCAGTATACGACCTGTAATAAGCCTTGTCAATATTATATACGCTTATTCAGACGTTTTGGTTGCCTTACAAAATGGTTTGAGAGCGTAAGTTAACAGATACTGAATAATAGTCGGACCCTCATTCATCCTTTTCTCTACGGATGGACCTCAATTCTTTACAGAGCAGTCGTATTGGCTCCAGCCAGCTCATCATATTTCCGGCGGACTTCGCGAATATCCTCCCACATGAGCGCTTTTGGAGAGCCAGGGGTCCTTTCAGGACTGCGCAGCAAATAGGAGGGGTGGAAAATCGGCATGATCCAGCGCTGCCCGGTCTGTGTCCATTTTCCCCGCAGGCTGGTGATACCGGTCTTTCTAAGAACGGATTGACAGGCGACATTCCCGGTCAACAGGATTACCCGCGGATCGATCAGGCGGATGATCTCAAAGACGTACGGGCGGTAGTAATCTATCTCCTGATCGGTGGGTTTTCGAAAAGCCTTCCCATCATCTCCCGGCGGCATGCGAAACACTGAATTCGTAATATACACATCTTTTTCCGGATCAAAATTTACTGCCTGAAGGATCTTGTCGAGCAGTTGGCCGGCACGCCCGACAAACGGTTTCCCTTTGATATTTTCCTCCGGTCCCGGAGCTTCGCCGATGATCAGCAGTTTTGCCTTCGGGTTGCCGCGACTGATAACGACTTTCGTGCCCGCACCGGCGAGGGGATCATCTCTCATCTGCACCAACGCCTGGATCACGTCTGCAAGAGACGCGAATTTGTTTGCTTCCGGACTGGGCATGCCAGATTGACTCATGGTCGATTTCCTCGTGAAGTCATTGGGATGAAGCGAATTCTACCTCACGTCTCATTCCAGATCACATTGCCCCAACTTTAGGGAGCAGGAGTAGTCATCAGCCGTTAACTGTTATGCAAACCCTAGCCCTCTTTCCTTCAAAGACACCCACCTGCCCTGTCCAATCACCAAATGATCGAGCACTTCCACGTCCAGTAATTTGCCTGCCTGCACAATCGCCCGCGTGACAGCAACATCGTCCGAGTTTATTTTGCCGGCTTGCGTCGTTTTTCGATTTCACTCACTATCTCATCAAGGGATTTCTTGCTGAAAAGAACGTCTCGCTCCTCTGTATAGTTCCCATAGCCTTGCGTAAATTGTTTAAGAAAGCGCACAGCATCGACTGCGCCCAACTCCTTATACAGAAGCTGGATAGCCTGCTGATTAATTTCAACCAGGGGTCTTATTTCAATCATTTTTCAATCTCCTGAACCAGATCAATCGGACTTATAACCTTTACCCGTAAATCCTTTATCTGTTTTGCGTTTCGTAATATGCGGTCGTCGCATGTACAGAAATATTCGGCATTTCCAGTCTCTGCCAAAGCCAAATGAAGCGCATCAAGAGGCTTAATGCCAACGGTCATTATTTTTTGTGCTCGCAACCTTTCTTTTTCAGTAACATCAATAATGTTCTTTGCTTTGGAAAGGACGGCAAACGTATGTTCTCTGCGTATTGGTAATGAACTTTGTTCTCCTTCATACAGTAACGCTTCCGATGAAAGTAATTCAATCTGTTCAGTGCCACACAAAGCAATGATCCCAAGAATCGCTTCCGACTCCAGAACAATTCGAACTTGATCAGGTGTGTCAAGAGGTCTCTGAATGGCACATAAATCAAGGTGGATTTTCACATCGATATTTTAGCACGCTTTGAATTTGAAATAGCGCTCATCCAGCCATGGGGACTGTTATGCAAATCCCAGCCCCCTCTCCTTCAAAGACACCCACTTGCCCTGTCCAATCACCAAATGATCGAGCACTTCCACGTCCAGTAATTTGCCTGCCTGCACAATCGCGCGTGTGACAGCGACATCGTCCGGGCTGGGAGTGGGATCACCGCTGGGGTGGTTGTGGACCACGATCACTGCCGAAGCATTCTTGCGGATCGCTTCCTTGAACACTTCACCCACTCTGATCTGCGAAGAATTGACGGAGCCTTTGTACACTTCCACGGTTTCCATTACCCGATTTCTTCGATCCAAAAGAATTACGCGCAAATGTTCCTGCTCCAGCGCACACATTTCATATTGCACCAGCGCGGCCGCATCTGCGGGTGAGTTGATCGCGGAGCGCTCCTCAGGGGATTCGAGAGTCAGGCGCCGGCCCAGTTCGATCGCGGCTTTGATCTGGGAAGCTTTCGCTTCGCCGAGACCATGCTGGTCCATTAATTCCTTGAACGGGGTACGATGCAGTCCGCTTAATCCGCCAAACTTATTAAGCAGGCGCTGACTGAGAGTGACGGCGCTTTCTCCCTTCACACCGACGCGCAGCAGGATCGCGATCAACTCGGCATTGGACAAGGCCTGAGGTCCAAGCGCTGCCAATCGCTCGCGCGGACGGTCTGATTCGTGCAAGTCCATGATGCGGTAGACGGGTACGATATTGGTTTCAGTCATGTGATTTTCCCTCGGAGAGTGATGATGTGAACTTATTTTACGACAATTTTTCGAGGTACTTTTTATCGAGAGACGCTCAATCTGGGAACCAGACCTCTCGCTGCTAGGGGCTGGCATCCGAAAGATTAAGTACTAGCCAGCAATTCGGATCAAATCTTATGGCTGGTTAGCACGTATCACTGCTGTAGGGTTACCTTTGGCTCAGTACAGGACTAGTACAGGATTAGTACAGAATTCTCGGGACTATCTGGAAGGATTGGCAGGAAAGGAGGCGATGAACGCCGCTAAATTTGATGGAATGCTGCCATGTTCGGCATTCTCTTGCTGTTAGGAAAAGTTCAAAAGTGAACCCAACGCAATTTCAAAAGTGAACTGTATTGGGCAGGGTAGCGATGGGCAAATAAGCGGTGTGAACGAGTTGGTCAGCCGCCCAAATGCGAAGTTCAACCAGGTTTTTGGTTTCA
>DATGYJ010000518.1:0-5521 GCA_035298105.1 Anaerolineales bacterium
AGAAATTCACCCCGCGCGGACCGAAGAGTATCTGGTCGAAGATCAATACCGAAAAAGCCGAGCGATTGATAGCCAGCGGCGAGATGCAGCCTGACGGGCTCAAAGCCATTGAGCTTGCAAAGAAAGATGGCCGCTGGGAGCAGGCTTATGAAGGCCAGAAAACCATTTCCGTCCCCGAGGATTTTCGGGCCGCGCTGGAAAAGAACAAGAAAGCCAAGGCATTCTTTGCCACGCTGAACAGTGTGAACAGATATGCGATCTTGTTCAGGATCCATAACGCCAAAAAGCCCGAGACCCGCGCGAGACGTATTCAACAATTTATCGAAATGTTGGAAAACAGTGAAAAGATATACCCTTAAGTAAGGATCGGAAGATCATAATTGGTTGTTCGAAACCAGCTACTGATTTTTGACAAATAAATGTCCTCGTTCTCGTCACACCTGCACCGACCGTGATTTGCTTAGCAAATCACGGTGGGTGTAGATGTGACGGAATCAAAGGGACATTAATTAATCAAAACTCAAAAATACGTTGGAATCACGGGATATGGATAACTCCACAAAGGTAATGGTCTGCGGCAAAGATCACGAGTCGAAAGGAGAGATTTACTCCCAGGCTTTGAGTTCTTCTGATGTTGCCTTAGGGACAAGTGTAGGCATCACGTCCAAACCAAACGAAGATTGTATCGGTGCTTCGGTTTTAGATTCCGAGATGGTATTGGCGATCGCGGACGGTCATTGGGGCAGAGACGCCAGCGAAATCGCCATCTCGAAAGCAGTCGATCTGATCCGGCCAGACAATCTTCCCTCTACGGTTAGAGAAATACGGACGGGCTTCTTTGCCTTATTTGAGCAGGTCAACACAGCCCTATATGAAATGGCGGTCTCCGCCCCTGGCGCACCTGCTTCGGAGACCACGTTGATCGTCTGTCAGATCAAAGAAGCATCTGCGGGGAAATATCTATATTGGTCCAGCTTTGGCGATTCATACTTGTTTCTTCTGCGAAATATGGAAATGAAACAACTGAACTCGCTCAAATCCTTCTGGTTGGGCTACCTCTCCAAATTGTCCGAAAATGGAAACACAGGTTCCATCCTGATGAGGTTTCTCTCTGATGAGGCCCGCTATGTTGGCGTTGCCGGTGGATTGGAAACCGGCCTCGAGAAATTAGAGCCTGGCGATATGGTCTTTTTGTGTACAGACGGATTGATCGGTTCTGATTACGCCCCTGAGCAGTCCATTTTGGACGAGATCAGGGACATCCTGGTCTCTGACTTATCGATACAAATGAAGGTGGAGAAAGTGATCGCTTCTGCGCTTGGCAGAGGTGAAAGGGACAATATCTCCTGCGTAGCAACTCAAATCTTCTGAGTGCCGCTATAATAGGAATGCCGGTTGCTCGACAACCTGCTTCTCAACAACTATGGTTTTTGCCAGGTTGCTTGGCAAAAGCCACATCTCAACTGCTCTTTTCACTTGACGCAATTCTCTCTAACGAAGATAATCAATCCGTCATGACCAACATCAGCGACGCGGAAATCCACGAGATCGTGCAGCGAGTGCTTCACCAGGTTCTGGGATCTTCTCCGCGTGAGCATGCTGTGACAAACTCGCCTGCCCCTGCAAGAACTGAAACTTCAGCGCGTAAAGTAGTCGCCATTGGCGCAGATCACGGGGGCTTTGAGCTAAAAGAAACGCTCAAAGCCGACTTGAAAGCCATGGGTTTTGATATCAACGATGTGGGCACGAACAGTAAGGAAGCCGTCGATTATCCCGACTTTGCCCATGCCGTTGCCCAAGCAGTCAGCACCGGCAAAGCCTGGCGCGGGATCATGATCGATGGGGCAGGGATCGGAAGCTGCATTGTCGCAAATAAAGTCCCTGGCGTACGGGCGGGCATGGCGTATGATTACTCATCCGCGGTGAATAGCCGTGAGCATAACGATACAAATGTCTTGACCCTGGGCGCCGGGCTGATCGGTGTCAATCTTGCCAAACAGATCGTTAAGACCTGGCTCACGACCGAATTCGCCGGCGGACGTCACACGCCACGCGTAGATAAGATAAAATCGGTTGAAAAGAAGTATTTGAAGTAACCATATGTCGTTGCGAGGAATGGCGCCTTTCGCGCTGAGCGGAGTGAGGACGTGCTTTTGTCCGAACGATACTCCCCGGCACCGCCCGTGATTTGCCTAGCAAATCAGGCAGGTGTGCGCCGGAACGCAGTGCAGGTGAGTCGAAGCGGCGCCATGAGGAAGCAACCCCCTCACTTGGAAATAACTATTCCATTTTGAGATTGCTCCGTTGACGGAAACACATTATGAACCCTGACTCAAAACTAGTCGAACAGCTTGTCGAGATCATCACCCATGAGGTGCTGGCTGCCATGATGGAGGAACAGGAACGCAGCCACCAGCCCGAAGGCTATCACTGCAAGTTTGACTGCGCAGACCAGTTATGCGTCCGGGTCTGCATGGATCGTACAGGTCATGTGGTCAGCGCGGGGGCAGAGCGCTTGTCGTCCACGCTTGGCGTCATTCCTCAGGATCTGAATATCGCCAGGATGATCGATCACACCCTGCTGAAACCGGATGCTACGCAGCAGGAGATCGCTCAACTCTGTTTCGAAGCCCGTAAATATGGATTTGCCTCCGTCTGTGTCAACCCCACCTGGGTCAGTTTGTGTGCTCAATTACTACAAGGCTCGCAGGTAAAAGTTTGCACGGTGATTGGTTTTCCGCTGGGAGCCACCTCTTCGGAGACCAAGGCGTTCGAAACCGAGACTGCCATAAGGCAGGGCGCGACCGAAATCGATATGGTCATCAACATCGGCGCGTTAAAAGCGCGTGATCTTGAGACTGTCGCCAAAGATATTCGTGGGGTTGTGAACGCGGCGCATTCCCGGGGGATCATTGTCAAGGTGATCATTGAAACGGTTTTGTTGAATGATGAAGAGAAAACGATTGCCTGTCTGATCTCAAAAGAGGCTGGCGCAGACTTCGTCAAGACGTCCACAGGGTTTGCGGGCGGGGGCGCGACTGTCCATGATGTGGCGCTGATGCGCAAGGTGGTGGGACCTCAAATGGGGGTGAAGGCTTCAGGCGGTGTCCGTACCTTTGAAGATGCCGAGAGCATGATCAAAGCCGGAGCCACGCGCATCGGTGCGAGCGCCGGGGTAAAGATCATCCAGGGTCCGAGCGCACAGGTCCCGGCTGGGAAAGATGGGGCCTCATCTACAAAGAGTTATTAGCGATATGGATCGTCCCGAAGGTTTGCGGAGACGGTGAAAACTTTCCAGGAAACCTTCGGGACGCTGTCGATATGTTTTAGGAGCGCGCGATGTTGATAGCAAAAGTGATTGGCACAACGGTATCCACGATCAAGGATGAAAAACTTCAGGGTCGTAAGTTATTGATCCTGCGCCAAACAGATGAGACCGGTGCGCCCTCAGGTAAGCCGTATGTCGCCGTTGATACCGTGGATGCGGGCATCGGCGATTTGGTACTCACGGCTGCTGGTTCGTCTGCGCGGCAAACGAACATCACAAAAGATACGCCCGTTGATTCGGTCATCATGTCGATTATTGATTCGTTGGAAGTAGATGGCAAGGTCGTATTTAGAAAATCGTAATAATAATTCGTAGACCTACAAAGAAAGGAAATGAACATGGCTGTAGACCCTGCAATGATCGCTCTTGGAATGGTGGAGACCAAAGGATTGGTTGGCGCGATTGAAGCCGCCGATGCGATGGTCAAAGCTGCGAACGTGGTTTTGATCGGCTCTGAGTATGTCGGTGGTGGCTACGTTACAGTGATGGTACGCGGCGATGTGGGCGCTGTAAAGGCTGCTACCGATGCAGGCGCAGCCGCAGCCAGGCGCGTGGGCGAATTGGCCTCAGTGCATGTCATCCCGCGCCCGCACGGGGATGTGGAAATGATCCTGCCGCAATCGAGCAAAGGCAATTTCGGTGGCCGCTCCGAAGGCTCGGCGCCTTCCTCTTCGAAAAAACCAAAAGCAACGGAATAATTAACCGCTCATGCCCAAAGAGTTTTACACCGAAAAAGACATTGAGGATTTATTCGGTCGCGGGATCAAGTCGCTGCAGATCACCGAAAATGTGGTCTTGACCGAACTGGCGTACGAGAAGGCAAATCGCCTTGGCTTACAGCTCATCTCAGAACGCGCCGATACTCCTCCGGCTGCACCGGTTCGACCTTATCTATCGGAAGCGGGAATGGTTCGCGCTCAGCCGGCCATTGCCCCCGTCGTTCCGCCAGCGTTGAATCAAACCAAGCCAACTTCACCGGACACAACCGATGTCGAAAAGCGGATTCGTTCTGCCGTCATTGCCCGCCTGGGGAATCAAGTGGATCCCAAACTTCTGGATAACATCATTCACCGTGTGGTCAAGGGCGTAGGGCTGAAGTAATGTTATTTGGCAGAGTCAGAGGCACTGCAATTTGCACGATCAAATATCCCGGTACGCAGGGCTTGAAGCTCCTGGTGGTCCAGCCGCTGAATAAGAAGCTCGAGCCCATCGGCATCCTGCAAGTCGCAGCCGACGTGGTCCAGGCGGGTCCCGGCGACCTGTGTGTGATGGTGCGCTCACGCGAAGCTGCACTTGCCATGCCCGATGAGAAGTTTGTCCCCATCGACCTGGCTCTCGTCGGCATTGTGGATGAATTGGAAGTGAGGCCCGATGGTGACTTCGATTACACCTTGAGGCTAGGGCATAATCAGTTTACATAAATACCCCGTTGGTCGACTGCGCAGCGTGCGGCGCTTGCCCGCCATATCGAGACCAACAGATTTCAGAAGCAATTTTGGAGTAAAAAGTTATTTGCTTACTGGTGGTCTCTTTGCTCTCCCGCACGATTTGCTTAGCAAATCGAACTGTGGAAGAAACAGGGCTACTCGACCACCGAGGTAACATGAAAATATTATGGTACTAGGGAAAGTTGTTGGGACGATCGTCACCACGATCAGTCATAAAGATTACAAGAACCGCCGTCTGCTGGTTGTCCAACCGTTGATCCTGGATGGCGACCAACCGGACGCAAACGAGGACTTCATCGCCTTGGATAATACCCAGGCTGGGATCGGGGATACCGTGCTGGTGAATCGTGAAGGCAATGGCGCACGGCAGGCACTCAAGAACCCGGATGCCGCGGTCATCTCTGTCATTGTGGGGATTGTCGATTCAGTTTATTTGGCAGATTGATGCTCATCAATGGATCCTATCCTGCTCACGCCGCTGTCTCCGGCCCTGAGAGCTTGCAGAGGGGCAAAACAATAAAGGATAACTTCGAGAAGAACATGAACATTTTAAAATCGCTGAATTTATTGGTCCGTTTTTTACTTGAACTGTGTATGCTGGCAGCCCTCGGGTATTGGGGCTTTAAGACCCAATCAGGCTGGGTCATGAAGATAATTATAGGAATTGGCTTGCCCATTCTCATTGCTGTGATCTGGGGGCTATTTCTCGCTCCAAGAGCGACCTATCCTTTACAGGGCGTATCCC
>DATGYJ010000519.1:0-23767 GCA_035298105.1 Anaerolineales bacterium
GATCGGCTCACTGGCGAAGCGCGGCGATTGGTGGGTATTGGCGGGTAGTTTGCCGCCCGGCGTTGCAGATGATTTCTATGCTCGCATTGTGAGCTTACTCAACAAACATGAAGCTCAGGCGATCCTGGATACTTCTGGTCAATCTCTGAAAATCGGTTGTGCTGAAAAACCCTATCTGGTCAAGCCAAATACCGAGGAAGCCCATACCCTGACAGGCCTGCCAATGGATACCCCTTCAGAGATTGCCGCAGGTGCAATGGAAATCCGCAGGATTGGTGCGCAGAATGTCATTGTTTCAATGGGCAAAGCGGGCGCGCTGCTGCATACTTCCGAAGGCACATGGCTGACTCATAGTCCAAAGATCGAAGAGAAGAATCCCATCGGGGCAGGTGACTCGATGGTGGGCGGCTTGGTCTGGGCATTGACGCAGGAAATCCCTTTGAAGGAAGCTCTAGGATGGGGCGTCGCCAGCGGAGCCGCAACCGCCAGCTTGAGCGGAACTGAAGTGGGTTCACGCCCACTGATTGAGGAGCTTTTCTCACAGGTCCAATACGAAAGGTTGCAAACTGCCTAAAAGCGCCTCCAGGAACGAGGTCAACATGACGTTTCTAATCAATCCAAGCCTCGGTTATTTTTTTATTGTTGTGGGTATCATGTTTTTATTCTTATCCACTGTCCATCCAAAATCGATCATATTGAAAGTAGCCATGGCAATTTGCCTGGTAGGGGCCGGGTATGAGATTGCCACCTTACGGGTAAATCCCTGGGCATTTCTGGTGGTGGCTCTCAGTCCGTTGCCTTTCTTCATCGCTATCCGCCAAACACCGGTGCCTGGACCCCTGTTTCTCGTCGCGGTCCTGATGCTCATCCTTGGGGCTGTCTTCATTTTCGTGGACGAGAACAACCAGCCGGTTGCGATTTATGGGCCGGCCGCGCTGATCGCCATAGTGTGTGCCTCGATCATCTGGCTCACAACCGAGGGAATACGCAATGCGGAGGGTACAAGAACCGGCAGTGATCCGAACTCCGTCGTTGGAATGCTTGGAGAAGTCAAGACGGATATCGAGCCGCACTCGGCCGGTTCGGTACTGGTCGAGGGCGAGTTATGGCAGGCCCGTAGCAGAAAACCCATACCTGCGGGCAGCACGGTGCGCATCCTCAGACAGGATGGGTTCTGGCTAACTGTTAAGAAAGTGGAAAAAATGACCAAAGATTAGAGCTGCATATTGTATTTTTACAAATTATTCCGACATAAAGATCTTCGCGCCGAGCGCAGTCGACACTTGCACCTGAACGTGAAGCGTTCAGCTTCAAGTGCAGGTGAGCGGGCCGAATCAGGCAAATCTGGCGTTCACCTGCCCTGGACAGGTCGCCCACTTATTTCAAAGATATATCCCCAGAAAGTGAGGTCTCGTATGCCACTCGAACAACATCAGGAAAAGAATTATCCGAAAGATGCGCAAAGTATCTACCAGGCAGCTTTGAGAGCCACCGAAAAGCTGGATGGAAAGGTCATCTCCTCGGCTCCAGAGAAATTTCGCTTTACGGCTCGATTTCCCAAGGTCATATTGGGTAAGACGCTCGGTGAGCGCACGGAACTCTCCTGTGAAGTACGCGCAGGGAACGAAGGCGGTGTTGCGATTGTAGACGCCTTTCCGCTCGACGCGCTGGAACGCAAGCTCCTGTTTGGCGCGCGCAAGGGTGTGACATTGACCGTGGTGACGTGGTTTATCGCTCACCTGGAAAATAATCTTGGGTTGTCAGTTGCCCGGTGACCGCGTCCCTGGGGTGACACGCTGGACAAATTAGATTTCACAAATGGGCGAGTTTATCCGGGTTTACCATGAACCGGACGGTTTTGACCCGCTGCTCTTCCACTTCGATCGTAAGGACCACCAGGACCCGATCGCCCGCTCGAGCAATGATCGCCGGTTGATAATTGACTTCAGAAAACTCGACCTGATAAACCTCTGGCAGGAACCGTAAGTTTGCCCCTATGGAAAACTGGGCTACAGCACTGCTGCCAATGACCGGGTGTATCGCAGCGCCAGGTATTTTCCCTCCGCCATCAGCCACCAGGCTGGCATCTTCTGCCAGCAGATCCATTAAGGCTTTTTGATTCCCGGCTTGAACCGCTTCAATAAAACCCGAGAGCAATCGCCTGTGAACCTCAGGGGGAACTGAGAAGTGGTGCTGGCTCTCAGCAAGATGCTTCTTCGCCCGGCTGAACAACTGCCGGCAGGCCGCCTCTTTCCGGCCGACGAAGGTAGCAATCTCGACATAATCGTAATCAAACACTTCACGCAATAGAAAGACAGCCCGCTCAAGCGGTTGAAGCTGCTCCAACAGCGTCAGGAATGCTAACGAAAGCGACTCATGCATAACTGTAGCCTCCTCGACGTTCAGGGGATTGGCATCTGCTGTAGGAATAGGCTCCGGTAACCATGGACCCAGATATGTTTCGCGTTGCTTGTAGGCCAGATGCAATTGATCGATACACAAACGGGTCAAAATGGTTGTTAAATAGGCTTTGAGCGAGAGAATTGTCTCATGGGACGCATTCTGATAACGCAGGTAAGTTTCCTGGACCATATCCTCGGCATCCATCGCGCTACCTAGCATCCGATAGGCAATGGAGAACAGGTAGGAGCGGTAAGTTTCAAACGACTCTACTGCATTCAATTTCTCATCATCCATAGCACTATATGTGATAGTATCCCGTTTTGGGGAAACAGACAAGCTGATGATCGACACAGGCACACCTCATCCTGAATGGCAAATACTTTTGGTACCATTGCATAGAAATGTAGACGGTCAACAGGGCCCGTTTGTGACAGATAACGACTATTTGCCTTAGGCTGGCGAAATCTATCTCATGCCCAAAGATTACCGATCCATCGCCGCAGCCTGTCCACCTCTGCGACAGGCTGCCAGAATGTCATATTTCAACTCCATGCCTGCTGTCATTTGAAAATCTCCTTCTTTAGCCTGGTTTCCGGTATTGAGCGCTATGCCTTCGCGCTGCTAACCTTTGCCGTTGCCCTGTTCTTACCCAGGATGTTGTCGTAAAAAGCGCTCAGTTCTTCGCAAATTTGCTCGGGCGCATCTTCCTGGATAAAGTGCTTGGCGCCCTTCAGGATGCGCGTGTGGTGGTTGGGAAAGAGCAGTTGAAAGCGCTCTCGTTCGGTTTCGCGGAATGCAAGGTCCTGGTCCCCCCAGAGAATGAGAGTGGGCTTTTGGCTCAACCTGCCAAGGTTCGCCTCTACCTCTGCCAGGTACTCGCGACTGTGGAGGATCTCCCTGGGAAAGATCGCCGTCGGCAGGCGCGAAACACGCGTCCGAAAAGGACCACGGTAAGCGCGCATCTCCGCAGGAGTTAGGTGTCTGCTGACCCCCATAGGCACGATCAGGTTGACGAACGCGTTGAAATTGAGAATGAGAAAGCGACCAATCGGGCTGCCCACAATTTTAGAAAACCCTTCGATGTTCTGCGAGCCCTGGGCAGGCCAGGCCCAGGTGTTGCCGATGAGCAGGGCGCGGATGCGATCGGGGTGACGCCCGGCAAAGCCGAGTCCGATCGGCCCGCCCCAGTCCTGAACCATCAGCCCGATTTCGTCCAGGTCGAGCGCCTCGACGAATCGGTCTATCACAGTGGAGTGCTCCTGCGGCTTGAAGCTGTAGCCCGGGCGCGCAGTGCTGAGCCCAAAGCCCGGGTAGTCAACAGCCACGCATCGAAACCGCTGTGAGAGATGTGTGATGATGTGGCGGTATAGGAAGGACCAGGTAGGGTTGCCGTGGAGGAGCAGCAATGTGGGCCCGCGCCCCTCATCTACGTAATGGATCTGGTTGCCCTCGATCTCCATAAAGCGACTCTGGAACGGGTAAAGCTTTTCGTCAAGCCACTGTGGGTGCATCGCTGTGTCCTTTTTAGTCGTCCTCTGATTGACGATCAGAGGCAAATTGGTGTTAGGCATAAAGATATCTCCTTTGTTGGCAGAAACAATTTGATGAGTATCACTTGAAAGCCTCGTAATTAGATTGGTATGATAATGTGCTCAAGCAGCGCTTGCGATCCGGGCGGACGGCTTTTGCACCTATTAATTTGCCAGCGAACTGACAGTTTCTTTCAAAGGTAATCCGTTGCTCGAGTAGCCCGTGCAAAGCGCCCCTGAGGCAAAGCCGAGTGGGAGTGCACGTCTCTCCAGGCTTGTACTGAGCTTGTCGAAGTGAACATTCGAGGTTACTCGACCACCACTGATCGGTTGAATTTTGAAAGCGCCGGGTGGCCGGAAATTTTCAGAACCCCAAATTCTCCTTCACCAAAATCATTGTGATTCGACCGGGTAGCTCTCCCCTGATGATCAGGATCTTATTGATTGCACTGGGCCTCCCATAAACCTGCTGAGCCCTGCTATTCTCCAACGGATAGCTATATTCACGAATACGGCGGAATCCTTCTTCCAGGGTGGCGACGAGTTTCTGTGTTCCCACGACCCAAATCACTTTGTCTGCACCAGAAGCAGTGGAGCTCAGCTGGCTCCCACTGGCTGAGGCAATCAGCACCTCTCCCCTTTCCGTAATGGCGTGGACGCTGCCTATGACTACGTCCGGACTGGAAATCAACTTACGCATTTCCGCCCGCTGGGTGACCCGGTCCAGGGAATGAAGGCGTGAGTGTAGAGATTGGAAGCTCGGGGATGATTCTATCTCTGCTCTAAGGCCAATCTGATCCACAGTACGAGAGGGCGGGTTATAGACCTGCACCCCGGCCGGAATGAGGCTCATTACATATTGACGCGCTTGTTCGCCTGTCTCAAAGACAACGGTATGGATACCATTCGACTCGAGAGCCTGCATTGTTCTGACAATCTGTTCATCTGACGCCAGGCGATCGAACACCTTATTGAATTCGAGCGTTTCCAAAGTATTGATCATTCAGAATACTCCTGCGAATAAACGGAGCTGCCCGAAAACCTGCTTCCAGGCAGCTCCCTGTATGTCAATCGCCAGCTTCCAAGACTGCTGGCTCAAACAGATGGGTAAGACCGTTAAAGGGTGCCAGAGGGATCAAATCGAGATCGATCATCTTCAGCTCCACCAGCGGGAGTTCTGCCAGGATCTTCTTTGCAGATTCCACGGTCTCACTCTCGACGGTCAATATGGCAGGCCCGCCATTATCCGCGCGGGTATAGAACTCACGGACGATGCCCTGGGTGTAGAGCCGCCACACAGCTTCTACTTCGGACTTGAAATGCGGACGCATTTGCTCCAATGAAACCTCTGCGCGCCGCTGCGCTAATACTAAAATTTTCATGTTTCATGTCTCCTTATCTCTTGATAGTTGATTGAATACCGAATGTTAGAAATAGAGACGGGTGTTTCGCATGGTTTGTGACCGAAAGAGTGTGGCAATTGCTTTTTGCCTGTCTCTCAAAGGATGCCTTTGCTCTCGATCTGAGAATAAGCTGTCACAAAGTCGAACCCTTGCCGTCTTCATTACTACAGTTACAGAGTGCCGCACAATTTGCTTAACTTCTTATTTGAATTTCAATCTACAAATCCATGTAAAAAGTTAACTTATTAATAAGACAAGCGGTAGATCAAGAGATGAGGAGCAAAACAATGGTTCAACAGAAAGTACAAGTTCTTGTGATTGGGGCTGGTTACGCCGGGCTGCTGGGGGCGGTCCGGCTAGCGATGAAGTCTCGCCATCAGAATGTTCAGATCACGCTGATCAATCCTTCTGAAATGTTCGTAGAGAGGCCACGCTTACACCAATTCGCGGCCAATCAGCTGATCAAACAACGTCCGATCAGTGATGTTTTAAGCGGAACGGGAGTGCAATTTATCCAGGCTGTGGTCACAGCAATCGATGTAAAGCGGCAAGAAGTGATCGTCCAGACGGATGGAAATCATCAGCGGCTGCCTTATGACTATCTCTTATACACAGCCGGCAGTACAGTTGATCGGGATAGCATCCCGGGTATTCGCCAGTATGCCTACACATTAAACCCCACCGGGCCGCAGTCGGCGGAGGCATTGAGAAGCATACTTCCCGAATTGAACAGGCAGCACGGGCATCTGGCCGTTGTGGGAGGTGGGCCGACCGGGATCGAAGCTGCCGCCGAGTTCGCCGAATCTTATCCGGGTCTGCAGGTGTCTCTTATCACACAAGGGGAATTAGGCGGGTCCTGGGGAGGCAAGATCCAGTCAGAGATCCAGCAAGCACTGGCACGCTTGGGAGTCTTGATCCGTGATCAAACCACTGTCGATCAGGTGAAGCAAAATGAGATCCTGACGAGAGAAAGCGGATCCATTCGTTTTGATCTGTGCCTGTGGGCGGGTGGCTTTGTTGCCTTACCTCTGGCAAAAGAGGCCGGCCTGGCTGTGAATGAGCGTGGACAGGTGCTGACCGATCTTCATATGCGTTCGATCTCCAATGCCCGGATTTATGCTGCCGGAGATAGCGCTCAGCCTGAAAAAACATCAGGAATTCAGGTCCGCATGGCGGCCTACACGGCCGCGATTACAGGGGCCCATGCGGCTGACTGTTTATATGATGCAATTGTGGGCCGGCGGCAAAAGCCACTGAATTTTGCTTATTTAGGACAGGGAATTGCCTTGGGCCGGCACAACTCGGTGGACTTCAACAACTTCCCTGACGACACGCCCAAATGGCCGATCTTTGCAGGTGAGCTCGGCGTGCTTGGACGTGAGTTCTTCGTCAACCTGCTGGCTGATTTACCGGCGATCGAACGCAGGCTCCCGGGACTCCACTTTTGGCCGGGTCGAGGGAAGATAAAACCTGTGACAAGATTAAACATCGGAAAAGAGAAGCGCGAATCCGGGCTATTGGAATAGGGGGAAAAAGTAATTCGGCCGATCACTATCGGGCCTTCTCAAAAGCCGCTTGACAAGAGCCTCTTTCTGAGTCCTGCAAATGCGCCAGGGAAATAGATCGGGGCTGGGCACAAAAAATGAACCTCCAGCGTCATAGGAAAGGAAGGGGGAACTTGAAACGAGATCCCTGCTCCGAGGTCGCATGCTTACCAATACAACACAGTCCCATAGCTGCCAGGAAGGAGCACCGAGAGACGAGTACAGGATTAGTACAGGATTACGCCAGGATCACTGTGAGATCCGAATGAAAGGAGCGAGGCAGCAGGCTCAAAGATGAGAAAGCCATGCCTGTCGCTGCGGTCCCTCTTGACAGATACTGAAAGAGGTGCAAGAATATGGTAACGTTACCCTGATAACGTTATCATATCTTGTTGACCCTGGTTGATCCGATAAGCTGAATTTAGATGCCCACAGTACTTGATGTAGCCAAGCGAGCAGGTGTATCCCCCATCACAGTTTCCCGAGTGATCAATAACTCGGGGTATATCAGTCAAGTTACCAGGGAGCGAGTGGAAGCGGCTGTCCGGGAATTAGGATATGTTCCAAATACACTAGCGCGCGGTCTCCGTTCCAAGCGAACGAAGACGCTGGCGCTGGTCGTCACAGATATCACGAATCCATACTTTACATTGATGGCCAGAGGGGTGGAAGATGTTGCCGGTGATTCCGATTATACGGTTGTCTATTGCAATACGGATGAGTCCGAAGCCAAGGAAGAAAAATACGCCAATATTCTGGCACAAAGACAGGTCGACGGCGTGCTGCTGGTTCCTTCCGGCGGGAATGTGAAGACGATCAAATTCCTGCTGTCAAATGGTATTTGCGTCGTAGCGCTCGATCGTCATCTATCAGGGATCGAGATAGACTCTGTGCGTTCCGACTCAGTAGACGGCGCAAAGCGTCTCATAAAGCTGCTGATTAGGCTGGGGCACAAACAGATCGCGATCATTACCGGTCCCAGAGAGGTTTCTACTTCGGTTGAGCGTGTGACCGGATATCGGCAGGCATTAACGGAAGCGGGGCTAAATGGAACTGAACTTGTTTACTATGGAGCATTCAATCAGCAGAGCGGTTATGAATTCACAAATCAAGCCATGCGGCATGCTTCAAAGCCAACGGCTATCCTGGGCGCCAACAACTTTATCACAATTGGGATCCTCAAAGCCTTGCACGATCTGAACGTTGAGGTTCCTGGCGATGTTTCTGTTGTTGGGTTCGATGATTTACCTGAATCGATGCTGGTCGCGCCTTTTTTGACGGTTGCTGCACAGCCAGCCTATGAAATGGGCCGAGTGGCAGCGGAACTATTATTAAAACGCATTTCGGGTGAAATATCTGAAGAACCTCAGGAGCTGATTTTACGGACCGATATCATCGAGCGTGGATCCACCGCTCCCAATCGAATGAGCAGTTCTGCTTCGCCAGGGGCACGCTGATGCACATTACCGGAGAGAGGCTGAGATATCATCTTGAAAAAGGTGGAATTCCACCCATCAGGAAAACATTGGCAATAACAGGAGAAGGTACATGAACATATCACTAGAAAAGATCGATCCCAGTTCGATACCGCATCGAAAACTTTACACAGGCGCCGAGATTCCAGCAGTAGGATTGGGAACTTTTGGCTCCGACCGTTTCACTGCCAGCCAGATCGCGGAGGCCGTGTTAGGTGCTGCTGCCATTGGCTATCGTCATTTTGATTGCGCATCTGTGTATGGAAATGAAAAGGAAATTGGGGCTTCATTCCAAAAGATCATGAGCAGTGGCATCCGGCGTGACGAATTGTGGGTGACATCCAAGCTTTGGAATGATAAACATGCTGAAGAGGCTGTAATTCCCACCTGCAGGCAAACACTTAAGGATCTGCAATTGGAATACCTTGATCTTTATTTAATCCATTGGCCATTCCCAAATCATCACGCTCCAGGGGTAGATGTAAATTCCCGTGATCCGCACGCTGTGCCTTATATCCACGAGAATTATATGAAAACATGGCGCCAAATGGAAAAACTGGTCGAGATAGGGTTGGTTCGGCAGATCGGGACCTCGAATATGACCGCTCCAAAATTGAAGTTGCTGCTTCGAGATGCAAAGATCAAGCCGGCCGCGAACGAGATGGAACTCCACCCTCATTTTCAGCAACCCGAGTTGTTCCAGTTTTGTATTGACAATCATATTGCACCGATTGGCTTCTCCCCCATCGGTTCCCCAACTCGCCCTGACCGGGACCGAACCCCCGAGGATACGGTTGATATCGAGGATCCGGTCATTATCAGAATTGCCGAAAGACTGAATGTCCACCCGGCGGTGATATGCATCAAGTGGGCAGTCCAACGCGGGCAGATCCCGATCCCATTCTCGATTTATCCCGAACAATACTGGAGCAACCTTAAAGCCGCTGCAAGCGCACCACTCACGGATGAGGATATGCAGGCAATTGCTGGTATCGATAAGAATAACCGTCTGATCAAGGGCCAGGTCTTTTTGTGGGAAAGCGCGAAAGACTGGCAGGATCTATGGGATCTGGATGGACAAATTACCTCGGCCTGATCCAAGGCATACGTGAAGAATATGGCATCCAGATATATCCTCACGGTAGACGTAGGGACTTCCAGCACAAAGACATCGTTGTGGACGGAGACCGGCCAGCTCGTTGCCCATACCACCTCGCCCTATGATCTACGACGCTCTGAACCGTTGTGGGCTGAAATCGACGGTGACACCTGGTGGCAGGCTGTTTGCAAAACAATTCAAAGCGTGCTCGCGCAAAGTGAAGTTGACCTGACTGCCGTAGCAGGCATCGGTATTGATGGAGTAGGCTGGACTTTGGTCCCTGTGGATCGAGCGGGAAATCCCCTTTATCCTGCCATGATTTGGCTGGATCGCCGGGCAGAACAGGAAACGAACTGGCTCAAATCACTTCCAGAGGCTGATGCTCTGGTAAACCTGGATGCGAATCCGCTGGATGCCGCCTATATTACCCCGAAGCTGGTGTGGTTAAAGAAAAACCAGCCGGAGATCTTCAATTCAGCATATAAGTTTCTGGATGCGACTGGTTTCATCGTATCTCGATTTACGGGTACATTTGTCTGCGATTATACCCAGGCCTACGGCTACCATTTTTTCGATATGAGAAATCAAGAGTGGGATCAACAGGCAGCCCAGGGAATCGGCATACCCATCGAGAAAATGCCTCAGCTCTGTGGCAGCACTGAAATTGCAGGAAGTGTTACCGAGAGGGCTGCCGCACAGACAGGACTTAAACCAGGTATCCCGGTGATCGCGGGTTGCCTGGATGCCGCGGCGGGCGCATTGGGTTCAGGTGTGATCAAGCCCGGGCAGACCAACGAGCAGGGGGGACAGGCGGGCGGAGTAGGGATTAGCCTGGATCACGTTCTGGTGGAACCGCGTTTGATCTTTTCGCACCATGTCATTCCGGGGCAATACTTACTCCAGGCCGGAACTGTCGGCGGCGGTTCTCTCAGTTGGTTTCGGGACCAGCTTGGTCATCCGGAAGTGAGCGCGGGTGAATTGATCGGGCAAAACCCATTTGAGCTTTTCAGCAGGCAGGCGGAGCGGTCACGACCGGGAGCGAACGGCTTGATCTTCCTTCCATACATGGCTGGGGAACGCACCCCGCTCTGGAGCAGTATCGCCCGGGGAGTATTCTTTGGGCTTTCGTACAACACCAAACGAGCTGACATACTTCGGGCAATTATGGAAGGCTGTGCTTTTGCCGTTTATGATAATCTCCAGATTGCCGCAGAGCACGGAGTTTTGGTCGATGAATTCTTGGGTTCCGGGGGGGCCATTCAAAGTGCGGTCTGGTGCCAGATCAAAGCCGATATTTATGGAAAGCCATTCATTGTTGCCCGGCGCGCAGATGGCGGCGAAGGCGGGCATGGACTGGGATTATTTGCTCTGACTACCTATGGGGTTGGGCTGCGCCCGGATATTGGCACTTGCGTTTCCGACCTTCTCCCAGCACGCCAGGTTTTTGAACCGTCGACCGGAAACCACGCCTTATACCAGGAATTATTCGCGGTATATCGAAGCCTGTCTCGAAAATTAATGGATGATTTTGCACGACTCGATACGATCACTCGCAATGACCTCAAATAATATCAGCTGCCTTGTTTCTCCTGCACGATTTGTCCCTTTGGGACAAATTGAACTGTGGGAGAGTGGGTTGAAATCATAGGAACTGGAGACTTGATCATGAAAGCCGCTGTGCTTGAAAATAAAAGGGTGCTTACATACAAAGATGTTCCCACCCCTGAACCTGGTCCCGGTCATGTCCGCTTGAAGGTCAAAGCCATTTCAATCTGTGGCTCGGATATCAAGCGCTATGTGGACGGGCATCGAATGTATCCTCTTGTCCTGGGACATGAAAACTCCGGGGTTATTGATCGTGTGGGCGAAGGCGTCAGTGCAAGCTATCTCGGCAAACATGCTGCCATTATCCCGCTCGTGCCTTGTTTTAAATGCGAGCAATGCCGGCATGGACATTACTCTGCCTGCCACAATTATTCATTCATCGGCTCGCGGCAATCGGGCGGCTTTGCCGAGTTTGTCGACCTGCCTGAAAAAAACGTCTTCATCCTGCCCGATAATTTGTCTTTCGAGCACGCGGCCCTGATCGAGCCCTCGACAGTTGCCAGGCATATGTTGGCGCTGGGAGGTTTCCAGCGTGGACAGACGGCAATTGTGCTGGGTGCAGGGTCCATCGGTCTAATGGCTGTACAGTGGCTGCGGATCCTGGGCGCGGACCTGATCATTGTTACCGATATCCTGGAGGACAACCTGGAAATCGCCTCTAAAATCGGTGCGCATGTGACGCTCAACCCATCAAAAGTTGATGTGATCAAAGAAGTGCAAAAACTCACGGGTGATGGCGCTGACCTTACCCTGGAAGCGACCGGCGTTCCACAAGTCCTGGAGCAGACCCTGCCGATTACCCGTCCACGCGGCAGGGTTGTGCTGGCCGGGAACCAACCTCTGGATAAAAGTCTGCCATTAACGTTTATCGAAAACATGATGCGGCGAGAAATCAGCCTCATCGGTTGTTTCATGTCTTATTCAGCGCCCTTCCCGGGGCACGAATGGACAGAGACCATTGCGGCGCTGTCGAACGGCAGTCTGGACATGGAGGCGCTCATCTCTCACCACTTTCCACTCTCGAGTGCGCCGGAGGTATTTGAAAAAATCGGTGCGCACCAGTTAGCGCACCAGAAAATCATTTTGAACCCTGAGGAAACGGCATGACCCTTCAAAATATATTCCCCTGGGTCCATCAGGCTCAACAGGAAGGTTGGGCTGTTGGAGCCTTCAACGCAAACACCATGGAGCAGCTGCAGGCGATCGTATTGGCTGCTCAAGCCGAAGAGGCTCCTGCGATCATCCAGGTCAGCCACCGGGCTTTGACCTATATCGGCAGTGGCAACGAAATTCAAGGTCTCAAATATATTGCCGCCCTCGGGCAGGTGGCAGCCGGGAGCGTAGCTGCGCCGATTGCCCTGCACTTAGATCATGGCACCGAAAGTGAAGTGCTGCAAGCCATCGCCTTGGGTTTTACTTCGGTCATGTTTGATGGCGATAGATTGTCCTTTGAAGAGAACGTATCGATCACAAAGCGTCTTTGTGAAGCTGCCCATTCAGTGGGCGTTGGCATCGAAGCCGAAGTCGGTGAGGTACCTAAACCTGATGGAAAGGAATTTGATGAAACCGCCATTGCACTCACCCAGCCTGAGGAGGCAGCCCAATTTGCGGAGGTAACGGGCATTGATGCACTGGCTGTGGCGTTAGGTTCGGTGCACGGGCTCAAAACGAAGCAGATCTCTCTGGACCTGGAGCGCCTGGCCGCGATCCATCGTTGTGTCTCGGTCCCCTTGGTCCTGCATGGATCCTCCGGTGTCTCAGATGATCATATCAAACGCGGCATAGGCATGGGTTTATGTAAAATCAACGTTGCCACTCAGCTAGCCCAGGCGTTTAGCAGCGCGATCCGGGATGTCCTCAACCGGGATGGCGAGCTGGTCGATCCCCGCAAGTATTTAGCTGCCGGGCGGAATGCCCAAATGGAAGCTGTGCGCGAGCGAATCCGTTTCTTCGGCGCCTCAGGGAAAGCGCAATAGGCCGACCATGATCCTCTGTCTGAATTTAAATGCCGCGATCGATAAAACAATCGTGGTCTCAACGTTTGAGATCAATAAGATCCACCGGCCCGAATCGGTAATTGCACTGGCAGGTGGAAAAGGCTGCAACGTTGCCAGAGCACTCAAAACACTGGGAGAAGCCCCGGTCGTGTCCGGTTGGGTGGGTGGATTTGCCGGTCAATTTATCGAGACAGAATTGCACCGGGAGGGGATCCAAACCGATTTCGTCCAGACCGATTTTGAATCCCGCACTTGTACCTCCATTTTGGATCGTGGAACCGGGACAATGACAGAAATCTATGAGGCAGGCGAGTCCGTTCCTTTGGGAAAAATCGAGGAGCTGCGCGCACACATTCAAGCGATCATTGGCAACTATAAAGCTGTGACCCTTTCAGGGAGTCTGCCTCCCGGCGTCTCCCCTGATTTTTATGCTGGCGTGATTGAGATTGCCCGGCAAGCAGGCGTATTGACCTTCCTCGATAGCAGCGGCGAAGCGCTCCGTCAGGGGCTCGAAGCGGGGCCTTTCTTTGTCAAGCCTAACGAAACGGAAACCAGATCACTTTTGGGCTTCGAACGGAGCGACTCGCCGGACTTCGCTCAAGCCGCGGTCGAGATTTCCACGAAATATAAGACAAATGTCTTGCTTTCCATGGGAGTGAACGGTGCAATTGCCGCGCAAGGACAGACAGTGCTCCTTGTGAAAAGTCCGAGAGTGGGTGCAAAAAGCGCGGTCGGATCGGGGGATTGTTCCCTGGCTGGTCTCACCTATGGAACTCTGCACGGATTTTCTTTTGAAGAAGCCATCATCTGCGGCGTGGCGGCAGGAACGGCCAACACTTTAACGATTGGCGCGGGTCAATTCAAATTCGAGGATTTTGAATGGCTGCGGGGTCAGATTCATGTATCCCACAAGATGATATGAGCAAAGAGCTTTGTACATGGGCGCCTTGACCATTTACATAGATTTCTCAGGCGGTAGAAATATCCAGGTCCGAAGGACGGGTTTTCTCAAGCCTATCTTCTATGGGACTCTAAAGTGTACCCAAATATGGGAGTATGCTTTTTAGCGATTTGTGTAAATCTCGCCAAAATACACATTCAGAGGCAGGGATGGGTCGGTCCCGGAACAAACCCATCCCTGAGAAAGATCCTTTTTCACCTCTTTGCTTAATTTGAGGAAGTCAGATGAAAATAGATTGAATTGGCGTTCGAAATCTGATATAGTGATATTAGTGGTAAGTAAAAAAACCGCCCGGGGGAATTGTATTTATTGGGAACATATTCCCTGGAATACCTATGAAGTCGCAGCTTTGCTTTAGTATAGAACAAGCTGTACAGCGGAGCATTGCTTCGATTTGATACATCGGGCGGGCAAGAACTTCGAATACTACATCCCAACTTATGCACATTTCTAGAAAACAACTGAAACTGGAGGGCTAACATGATTGAAATAAATGCGCCTGCAAAAGGAGCTAATCCTTTTGGTTCTGGGCGGACTTTTCTATTCAAATGCTTTTCCCTGGGAATGATCATCCTCTCATTGATCTTTGCTGCAACGGGTTATGTCGCATCCGCCCAGCAGGCGGATCATCCCTGGTATGAGGTCCGTTCGATCTATACGGCTGATTATGCCTTAGGAAATCCTCAGGGAATGATCTTCTCACCCGTTGCGAATGCATTGCTGGCGTGGGACGAGAATGGCAGTGTCACAGGCATTAGTTTGAAGGAACGTGCGGTTCAGGCGGCGGGTCTTAAAATCCCGGTTGCGGATGCCCCAAACGTTGCTTTCAACGAATATACCGAAAGTTTATTCGTGCTGAGGGATCAAAATGCCTTAATGGAAGAATTTCGTGTGAATAAAAACGGTGTGCCCATCGCTTCCGTTGAACCCATCCGAAGTTACGATCTTCAAGCAATTGATATACAAACTGCACACGGCATGGTGTTCGATCCAAATAATGGGCGTTTGTTCATCCTGACTCAGGAGGGCAATCAGCTTGTAAGTATTATGCCGGGGACCGGTTCGGGGTTTGATGGGAATGCTGCGACTCGGGAAGGAAGAGTGAAGCGGCTTAACCTGAGGGAGTTGGGCTATAGCGCTCTTTATGGAATTACCCTAAATCCAAATAATGGAAATCTTTACCTTTCAGATCCGTTGCATCAGCGGATATATGAGATTACACAAGCTGGCAAAAAGGTATCTTCCTATGATTTGAGTCGATTACAGCTTGTAAACCCACGGTCGATGGTATTTGCCCCCAGCGTGGACGCGACCGATGACCCGACCAGGATGAACCTTTTTATCCTGGACAGCAGTACGGAAGCCGTTACGCCGGAGACAGCGACATTGGAAACGCAAACAATTCCCACAGATGGCCGCATTATCGAATTGGCGCTAAGCGCACTGCCCGCCGCGCCGGCCAATCAGCTTCCGACCACATTGGTTCATACGATTAATACTTCTAATACGGCCTGGAGCCCCTCCAGTCCGGACACATCGGGAGTAGTTTATTGGCCCGCCCATGACAGCCTGTTGATGAGTGATAGCGAAGTCGAGGAAATGCCACCCTACTGGGTTGGCAAAAACGTTTTTGAATCCACCTTAACTGGATCATTAGTTGGAACCTGTGCAACCTATCCTGGATTTTCGAGTGAGCCAACCGGGGTCGCTGTAAACCCAATCAACAACCATATCTTCTTCTCGGATGATGATGCCGATAGAATAAGCGAAGTAAATCCCGGTCTGGACAATGTCTATTGTACGGCCGATGATACCGTCACATATGTTAATATCCTGCAAACGTATAACATTGGCGATCCGGAGGATGTAGCTTACGCTCAGAATACGATCTTCATCGCCGGAGGCACCGATGCAGAAGTTTATATGTTCGGACTCGGGGTCAATGGAGTAATAGGCGGCGGGGATGATGGCCCGCTGACTCACTTCGACACCAGTGCGCTTGGGTTTCAGGATCTGGAAGGAGTTGGTTACAACCCTGATCGAGGTACTCTTTTTATTGTCAGCACGCAGTCTAGTGACAGTTACCTCGGGGAGCTGACCGTAGATGGGACACTCCTTTATGCTTATAATCTTTCATACCTGGGGGGCAACCCTCGCTCAAGTGTGACATATGCCCCATCCAGCCAAAATTCCTCACTCAAGAATATATATATCGCCAGCCGGGGTGTTGACAATGGTGCCAACCCGAACGAGAATGATGGTAAGGTGTGGGAAATTTCCCTGGGTGGCTCACAAGTGACAGTTACTCCGAACCTCACCCAATCACCGACGAGCACGCAAACACGAACGTCCACCCCTACTATCACGCCGACGTTCACCCCGCCTATCGGTGCATCCACAAATCCTCTTTACATTTCGCTCGCAAACAATGGGACGGTCAGTGGCCTGGCTTTCGCCGACGAAGACATCCTGCGGTTCGATGGGCAGTCCTGGAGTCTGTTCTTTGATGGCTCGGATGTCGGCTTAGGCTCAACGGACACCTTTGGCTTTTCCGTCGTGAACGCAAATACGATCCTGTTTTCATTTAGTAGCGCAGTCAGCCTGGGTGGTTTGGCTGTCACGCCTCGGGATATTGTTCGCTTCGAGGCCACTTCGTTGGGTAATGTCACCGCCGGTACATTCAGCATGTATTTGAATGGGATCGACGTGGGATTGGATACCTCCTCTGAAAATATTGATTCGATATCCCTCCTTCCGGATGGGCGTGTTCTGATTTCAACAACGGGGAATCTCTCGGTTCCGGGAGTCACGGCTGCTGATGAAGACATTCTGGCTTTTACGCCAGTAACCCTTGGTGAGGTCACCAGCGGTACCTGGGCAATCTATTTCGATGGTTCAGATGTCGATCTTTCCACGACGAGCGATGAGGATATTGATGCATTGGATGTAGCTGCCGGAAACATCTACTTATCCACACTTGGCAACTTCAGCGTGAATGGAGTTCTCGGAGCAGATGAAGACATTTTCATCTGTTCACCGACCTCATTAGGATCGGTGACTGCCTGTAACTATGCGCCTGTGCTTTACTTTGACGGGAGCGCCTGGGGCCTGGACATCAACGATGTAGATGCTTTTAACTTCCTCCCATCAGGAGTTTCAACGAGCACTCCCACTGCTACGGCGACACCTTCCCCCACGGAGACGATGTCGCGAACACCGACAAACACAAGTACTCCCAGCGCTACTCCAACCACTACAGCCACCTTTACACCAACCATAACCGGGACGATCAGCTCGTCACCGACGGGCACTTATACTGCTACTCCTTCCGCCACACCAACCTCGACAGCTACGTCGGCTCAATCAAACCGGCCACTCTATCTATCCCTGGATACCGGTGGAGCAGCTGGCGGGGTAGCAGTTGAAGACGTGGATATTCTCTACTTTGATGGCACGAGCTGGTCACTCTTCTTCGATGCGTCCGATGTGGGGATCTCAACCAGTGGGCAGGATCTGAATGATTTTCAGATCGTGGACTCAAGCACGATTTTGATGAGCTTCGAGACAGCAACCACACTTGGAACGCTGGCAGTTGATCCATGGGATATTGTCCGGTTCAATGCAACTTCCCTGGGTAATGTCACCTCTGGAACTTTCAGTATGTATCTGGACGGCAGCGATGTAGGCCTGGATACGACCAGCGAGGCAATCGATGCTCTGGATGTTCTCCCGGATGGACGCGTTCTAATTTCGACAGTTAGCAGTTCCTCGGTTCCCGGGATCAGCGCTCTGGATGAAGACCTCCTGGCCTTCACACCAACATCATTAGGCGATAATACGAGCGGCACTTGGGCAATGTACTTCGATGGTTCTGATGTCGGCCTTGCGGATAGCAGCAGTGAAGACATATCTGGTCTGGACGTTACTACCAATGGAGATATTTATTTATCAACCCTTGGAGACTTCTCGGTACCCGGCATTTCCGGCACGAATGAAGATGTCTTCGTCTGCATTCCGATTTCGATTGGCGATATTACAGCCTGTAATTACCTGCCATCGCTTTATTTCGACGGCAGTATTTGGGCGTTGGATAGCAACCATGTGGACGGGATCTATGTCCCTTAGTTTGATTCGTGAAAGCCGGCAGGCGGCTTAAGCGTTTGCAATCACCCAGTGCGAGATTTGTGCCGACCCTCTCTTTGAGGACCGGCACATTTGTTTTTAAAGTGATATCAGTAGGTACTCATGTTCCTCTGCTAGGATGGAATTCATAAACAAATGAGGAACGAATGGAAATAACAACTCTAAGAACAATTTCCAGTGTGAATACATGGGAGGCTTTACGCGGTCTTAGCCGCCTCGGATTCCTGGATTACATAGGCGAGCTTTGGCAGCAACATGGCGATGTATTTCAGATCAATATATTCAACCGTCACATGGTGGTTGCCCTGCATCCAGATGCAGTCCGGCACGTGAATATCACAAACCGCCAGAACTACGACAAGTTGCAGAGCTATGATTCGGTACGGAAATTTCTGACGGGGGATGGGTTGCTCTCAAGTAGAGGGGAACTCTGGCGACGCCAGCGCAAGCTCATGTCCCCCTTTTATACGCCCAAGGGTGTACAGGCCTATGGTGAGATCATGCTGAAAGATGGACACCGTCTTCTGGAACGTTGGTCGCACCTGAATGGCAAGACCGTCGAAATAGGCGCAGAGATGACTTATGTCACTGCAGCGATCATCCTGAGAGCTATGTTTAGCATGGAGACCGATGAGGCGATCATGCGCATGAAGAAGGCGGTCGAGACCATGATCGGCTATAGTGGCTCCGACCAGAGTGGAATTATGGTTCCCCTCTGGATCCCGACTCGCAGAAACCGTGAATACAGAAAGGCGCGCCAGATCGTACACACATACATCCACTCGGTCATTGATCAGCGGCGTGATCTGCCTGAAGCTGACTGGCCCGACGATCTGCTCACGCGCCTCATGCAGGCACGCGATGAAGAAACGGGCGAGCCCATGTCTGGAAACTTACTGCGCGACGAATCGATCACGACCTTTTTTGCCGGTCATGAAACCACAGCCCGGACAATGACCTTTACCTGGTTTGCCCTGGCAATTAATCCACAAGTAACAGAGAAACTTCACGCCGAACTGGACACCGTGCTTGGTAATCGCACTCCGACCCTGAGCGATCTGCACCATCTGCCTTACACCCTGCAAGTCGTCAAAGAAGTGCTGCGCCTCTACCCGCCAGCGCCGTTTTATATTCGGGATGCCATCGCAGCAGACAAATTGGGAGATTTCGACACGCAGGGACTGCCCGTGTTAATGTCCCCTTACTATACCCACCGCCATCCTGATTTTTGGGAAAATCCTCTTGCGTTCAACCCGGACCGCTGGACGCCCGAAAAAGAAGCAAAAATGCATCCCTATGCCTATCACCCGTTTGCGGCAGGGCAACGCGTGTGTATCGGCAATAACTTTTCCCTGCTTGAGTCTCATATTCTATTGGCTCTTCTCGCAAGAGAATATGCGCCTCGCCTCGCACCAGGTTTCAAGCCCAAATTTGTCATGAGGGGTACGCTCAATACATCGAACGGTTTCCCAATGACCATCGATCGGCGTTCTTGATCCAAGGACAGAACGCCTGGAAGTCCTTTTCCACCCTGCCAGTTTGGCAGGGTGCTTTTTTAACGATTTTGGTGCTATACTGAAATTGCCCTTGATTGATGTTTGATGTGCCAATCACATAGCAATGGAGCCATAGGTATGTCAAAGAGAATAGATTTCAATGGGAAGAGCGGTCAGCCAGGGTGGGGAGTGAAAACGGTAGGACCGGCTACACCTATCCAATTGATTTTAGCCAGCATCACGTTCGTACTCTGACGAGGCAGCGTTATGGATACAACGAATAATGACAATCCAGAGACAGTTTTACGTCACTGGCGTACTACGATTCTGAATAGCTTCTTTACGATCGTTTTAGTCATCGTTACAGTGATGACCGCCGTGACCATCTTCGACGCGATATCCCGCCCGGGTCAGTGGGCTGCCGTGATCGTTTACGTTATCATGTCATTGGTGATGGTTGGGTTGGCAGTCTTCCGGCGGATCGACTACCGGATACGGGCTTGGGGCTTCCTGTTGATACCCTATGCCGTGGGCGTGACTGCCCTGGCATCGTACGGCCTGGGCAGCAGTGGACGCTTGTATATGCTAGCCGTACCCATCGGGGCGCTGATCCTGATCGGCGTGCGACCAGCGATCGTTACGTCGGTGCTGAGCATCCTCACCACTATGGCCTTCGCCTTCTTGGCCGACCGCGGTGTGCTAATAAATTGGCTGATCAGTGATCGGAACTCGCTGCTTGTGGCTGACTGGCTTGCCGAGTTCGCAGATACGTTGGGAATCCTGGTCATCGTTATGGCACTGCTCATCATGTTCTACCGTTTCCAAGAGCGTACCATCGCCAATGAGCGCCGGGCGCAAGCCGAATTGCTCCATGCTCAAGCACTGCTAGAGGAGCAAAACGCGAGTCTGGAACAAAAGGTGCAGGAGCGAACCCAGGAAATGCAGGCTTCCAATATCAGTTTGGAACAACGGAACGCCGAACTGGCGATCATGAACAGTGTGCAGGAAGGGTTGGCAGCCAAATTGGATCTGCAAGCCATCTGCGAATTGATCGGCGAAAAAGTGAGGGAAGTGTTCAACGTACAAGTCATCGACATTGTGACTTATGACCCGAACACCCATTTGATCGATATGCCCTACTCCTATGAAAAGGGCGATCGCAGTGTCATTTCCCCGAGAGAGCCGTATGGCTTCCGGCTGCGTGTCATTAACAGCCGTGCGCCCCTCTTGGTCAACCAGAATTTCGCAGAACTGGCGTCTCAATACCACAACCCCCTTCTCACAGGAGAATGGCCCAAATCAGCACTGTTCGTGCCCCTGTTGATTGAAGGTGAGGTAAAGGGCGTGATCTCAATCCAGGACTTGGACCGAGAGAATGCTTACAACCACTCTGATGTACGCCTCCTGCAAACCCTTGCCAACGCGATGAGTGTGGCGATTGAAAAAGCGCGTCTCTTCAACGAGACCCAGCGCCTGCTCAAAGAGACCAAACAACGAAATACCGAGCTTGCCATTATCAACAGCGTGCAGGAAGGGTTGGCGAGCAAACTGGATCTGCAAGGCATCTATGAATTGGTTGGAGAGAAGATTCGCGCGACTTTTAATGCGCAGGTGGTCACCATTGGTACGTATGATCGCGCTTCACAGCAGATGTATGGCCGCTATTATTTCGAAGGTGGCAGGGCATTACCGGGCATGGCACTTCCGATATTTGGGTTTAGGAAGTACGTGATCGAGAATCGCCAACCGCTCATGATCAATGCAGATATATCGCGTTGGATGGAGGAATATGATAACCCCGTCGTTCAGGGTTCACAGCCAAAATCTGCGATCTTCATACCAATGATGGTCGGCAATGAAGCGATGGGTGTAATCAGCCTGCAAAATAACGAGCAGGAAAACGCCTTCACAGAAGCCGATCTGCGTTTGTTGACCACGCTCGCCAGCTCCATGAGCATCGCGCTGGAAAACGCGCGTCTCTTCAATGAGACCCAGCGCCTGCTCAAAGAAATGGAACAGCGAGCCGCCCAGTTAGCTACTGTTAATACGGTCAGTTCCGCCCTCGCCAGTGAATTGGATCTGGCTGCCCTGCTCCATCTTGTCGGCGAGCAAATTCGCTCGGTATTCAAGGCAGATATTGTGTACGTTGCTTCTTTAGACAAGAAAAGTAATATTATTGATTTCCCCTATCAATACGGGGAACAGGTCGAGCCGATGCAACTGGGTCAGGGCTTGACCAGTAAGATCATTCAAAACGGCAAACCTTTGCTGATCAACCAGGAAATGGAGCAGCAACGACAGCAACTGGGCACGGCGCTGGTCGGCAGGCAGGCGCGCTCTTTTCTTGGAGTTCCCGTTTTTGTTGGCGGAGAAGCAACCGGCGTCATAAGTGTCCAAAGCACTACACAGGAGGGCTTCTTTACAGAAAACGATCAGCATTTGCTCAGCACAATTGCCGCGAATGTGGGTGTCGCCCTGCAAAATGCGCGCCTTTTTGAAGAACTTAAGTGCCAGCAGAAATGTGCTGAGGAAGCCCAGCGCCGCCTGGCTGATATCATCGACTTCCTTCCGGATGCCACTCTTGTTATCGATTGTGATGGCAAGGTGATTGCCTGGAATCGGGCCATCGAAGAAATGAGCGGCGTTCCCGCACAAAGCATGCTCAATAAGAGCAATTACGAGTATGCTATTCCGTTCTATGGGGAGCGTCGCCCGATCCTGATTGACCTGGTGCTTCTACCGCGCCAGGAAATCGAGCAGAAGTATGCCCTCATCCACCGGACAGGTGAGATTTTGACAGGTGAGACCTATACGCCGGCTTTGAAGGGCGGGGCGCGCTATCTGTATGCAACTGCTTCAGCTCTGCACGACACGGACGGTCATGTCGTAGGCGCCATCGAAACGATCCGCGATATTACGGAACGCAAGCATACTGAAGAGGAATTGAATGAGGCCAAGGCCGCAGCAGAACAAGCCAACCATGCCAAGAGTACCTTCCTGGCTACCATGAGCCATGAGATCCGCACGCCAATGAACGCGGTGATTGGCATGAGCGGATTGCTGCTGGATACACCCCTCAACGCCGAACAACGCGAATATGCCGAAACGATTCGTAACTCCGGCGATGCCCTGTTGGCTGTGATCAATGACATCCTGGACTTCAGCAAGATCGAAGCCGGAAAGATGGACCTCGAGCGCCAGCCTTTTGACCTGCGCGAGTGCGTCGAATCGGCGCTGGATCTTGTCGCCGGGCGTGCTGTCGAGAAGAACCTTGACCTGGCTTATATTTTCGGGGACGATATCCCTGCGGTTATTTGTGGAGACGTTACCCGGCTGAGACAGGTTCTGCTCAATCTTTTCAGTAATGCGGTCAAGTTTACAGAAAAGGGTGAGGTTGTTCTCACGGTGAGTGTAGACAAGAAAGCTAGTACAAAGGTAGGCACATATACCGGTAAACGAGCGGACACACTCGATGAAGTAGCTGTGTTCTCGTCTACCTGCCTACGCTTCTCCGTTCGTGATACCGGCATCGGCATCCCCCCTGACCGCATCGAGGCATTGTTCCACTCCTTTAGCCAGGCCGACTCTTCGACAACTCGCAAGTACGGCGGCACGGGCCTGGGACTGGCGATCAGCAGGCGGTTAGTTGAAATGATGGGCGGCAGTATTCGAGTCCAGAGTGAAGGCGTGCCCGGGAAAGGCTCTACTTTCTCTTTTACGATCCGAGCTGAACCTGCGGAAGTCCCCAGCCGGATCTCACAGAAAGATTCCCTTAGCGGACAGACAACTTTGCAGGGCAGGCGCTTATTGATCGTCGATGACAACCCCACCAACCGCCGCATCCTGCATTTGCAGACACAGAAGTGGGGCATGACCCCACGTGAGACCGGATCGCCAAAGCAGGCTTTAAGATGGTTGAGAGAGGGTGAATATTTTGATCTGGTTATCCTGGATATGCACATGCCTGAAATGGATGGAGTCGAACTCGCCCAGGCGATCCGCAGGCTGCCGGGCGGCAAATCGATACCTCTGGCAATGCTCAGCTCCCTCGGCCAGCGGGAATCTCGCGTGGTAGAGACCGACTTTGCGGCCCATCTACACAAACCGCTCAA
>DATGYJ010000520.1:0-8348 GCA_035298105.1 Anaerolineales bacterium
AAGCCGCGTGGTTCCATAGACGTAAGGAGAGAGATCGGTAAGGTATTGGGCTTTGTCAGAAGGTTGATTTTGGGGCATTTTTATTTTCAAGGGTTGAAATACACAAGGATTTTTTGATAGCCCCTCAAAGCTTACTGGAAAGGCTACGGCGTTTGCTTAGACGATTATACAGATATATGACTCTGGGCACAACCGAAACAAGAAGCAGTTTTATGATTCTCTCAAGAAAAGCTATTGAACCAGAGAATTCGACGAACCGGCTTCGCTCATGTGATGAGTGCCTTTCTCCGTCCTTCTTTGCTCCATCGCTTTTCTTTCACTCTGTGTATAAGCTGGCTATAAGGTGCCTATATCCTGGCTATATCCTCTCGCCGCTCTCCATTCGTTTCAGTTCCCCACTATATCAATGAATGTTCTGATTTGCGCAGCTCCCGGCGCGCGGCAGCTCTGCGCTATCGCTCCTTTTAGGCCGATTTTTACCCCTTGGGCAAGGCGGCTACCTGGGGGTGAATTAATTTTCATGTTTCGGGAAGGCCTCCGGGTGTTTTATCGAATTCGAATCTGAGTGTTTGCCGGCATAAAGTCAGGGTACAATAACCGTGATTCTCACGGTTGAACACAATGGATCAGAACCGCTGCAGCCCAGATATGTCTGAATCTGAGCTGTTTTTAGTTACCTGCCTGTGATGCTTTATGAAACCGCCTACCGATTACGTTCGATATGACGATGAAAAATTGATCAGCCTGATTGCTCAGTTGCAGGAGCAGGCTTTAGCTCAGTTATATGAACGCTACCATCGGGTGGTTTTTAGCCTTGCTTTTGCTATCGTCAACGACGCCGCCACCGCGGAAGAAATCACTTTGGATGTGTTTATGCGTGTCTGGCAAAAGGCCGGATCGTATCGCGCCGATCAGGCTAAAGTGAGCACCTGGCTCACGCATATCGCCCGCAATCATGCGATCGATGTACTGCGCCGCCGCACCGTAAGAGTAGATCACTACGCAGTCAGTTTGGATGATGTCAGTTCCAACGATAAGTCTTTCCAACAGGATCCCCAGGAATCTACTGAATTATCCTTACGTCGTGAACGTGTCCAGGCTGCGCTCGCCCAATTGCCCCCTGATCAGAAACAGGCGATGATGTTAGCCTACTTCAAGGGCTATACCCATCGCGAGATCGCCCAGATACTCAAGCAGCCGCTTGGAACGATTAAGACCCGGCTTCGCCTTGCGATGCAGAAACTTCGTGACTTTCTACATGACGAAGAGGAGGCTCAGGATACATCCATGGAGGCTCCGTCTGCGTACAATATTAATAAGGACTAAGAAGGATTTTGTATGTCTGTCGACGCGCATGTGCTAGATTTGTTGCCCGCTTATGCATTAGGCAGCCTGGATGCCGATGAAGCCAGCCAGGTAGAACAGCATCTGTTGAGCTGCGTGATCTGCCGCAACGAGTCAAACGCCTTTCAAGCTGTTGCTGAGCAATTGAGCTTTGCCGCGCCGATAATGGCCCCACCTCCCGATTTGAAAGACCGGCTCATGCAACGGATTCAGGCAGAGCGTCCAAAACAAAAAGTCTCGGCGCCAAGATCGAAGCGCCCGTGGCTGGAGCGCCTCCTGCCGGTTTGGGGTCTGGCAAGTTTATGTTTAGTGATCGCTTTGGCGGGACTCAATCTGTTCTTGTGGCAGCGGATTGTGCACTCGGAGTTTTTCATGTCTCCGGATGGAATGCGAGCCGTCCCTTTGAGCTCCCCAGACGCAGCCTCAAGGGCAACAGGCTTTGTTCTCATCAGCGAGGATGGTGATAGTGGGGCTTTAGTCGTCGACGGATTGCCGCCGCTTGATAATAGCCAGCAGTACCAGGTCTGGCTGATCCGCGATGGCCAGAGAACCAGCGGAGCCGTTTTCTCGACCGATGAAAAAAACTATGGCGGCACACGGATCCGGGCCCCTGGCTCCTTGCTTGCATACTCTGCTGTCAGTATCACCATCGAACCCACCGGTGGCAGCCCTCAGCCAACGGGAGCCCAGGTTTTGGGCGGTCCGCTGTTTAATCCCTGAGTTTTCAATGATCTTGCCGGGTCTAACACTTTTATAAGTAGAAAGGTGAATATAAATGAAAAAGATTACGATTCTACAAATAATGCTGATCGTGCTCGCAGTGTTGGCTTTAGCTACTACTGCAGCGGACGGTGGTCGTAAATTCACAACCTCACTAACTGGCGCAGCAGAAGTCCCTCCAGGTGATCCGGATGGCAGTGGCACGGCGACGATTACGCTTAACTATGGGCAGGGTGAGGTCTGCTGGGAGATCACAGTCTCTGATATTACTTTGCCCGCTACTGCGTCTCATATTCATGTGGCGCCGGCTGGCGTAGCAGGTCCAGTCGTGATTCCCCTCTCTCCGCCAGATGCAAATGGATTCTCAAGCGGCTGCACCAGTGCGGACCGTGAGTTGATCAAGAACATTATCCAGCATCCTGAAGAATACTATGTCAATGTTCATAATGTGGACTATCCTACCGGCGCGGCGAGAGGTCAACTCTCGAAGTAGTAAGAACCAATAAAGTAAAGCCCAGTGACGAATTCGCCGCTGGGCTTTGTGCTAGAAGGAAGCCGATCTATACTTCTTTTCTTTCAGACAGATACGAAAGATGAACCACACCTGAAGGGAGCGTTTCGGCACTGATCAGTTTCAAATGGGCCCTGGCTTCTGTGCCATTTCTAAAGAGCCGCTTTCCACTCCCCAAAATGATGGGAAAGATCAAGAGGGAATACTCATCGATGAGTCCTTGCTGCCTCAAGGTTTGTATAAGAACGCTGCTTCCGGTGACCAAAATATCCTTGCCAGGCTGCTTCTTTAGCTTTGTGACTTCTTCCACGATATTCTCGCTAACCAGTGTTGAGTTGCTCCAATCAACTCTTTGCAAGGTTGTTGAAGCAACATATTTAAGGCGGCCGTTCATTTGGTCAGCAAGTTCACCTGTTCTGGATGGCCAAACCGCTGCAAAAGCTTGATAGGTCACTCGTCCCCATAGGAAAGCATCGCTTCGGGATAAGGCATCGGCTACAACTTTTCCAACTTCATCGTTGAAATACTGGTTGGTCCAACCACCGTGCTCATAATTTTCACCTCCACCGGGATCTTCTATCACACCATCCAGTGACATGAACTCAGACACAATTATTTTTCTCATGGTAGACCTCATTAAGCATTAAGATCGGCTTGACGCGAACAGGAGAAAATTTCCGAATCGGTCTGCTCAGTTCAACTCTCGAAGAACTCCACTAGAACTGGCGCTAAAACTTCCAGATTGACATCATGTGTCTGGCCTTCCAATGTGCGGTGCTGCGCGTGGGGAATAGCCTTTGCCAGGGCGATTGCCGTCTCACGCATGAACGGAATGGCGCTGCCATTCATCACCAGGGTAGGCACAGTCACTTTCGCCGCTCGTTTGACCGGTACTGAGCGGTCTTCGCCCAAAGTCGCCGCGTCGTAAGCCAGAGTGGGAGCTACAGACTCAAACATCCCCCATACGGGCGCGTGGCGCATGCCTTCAATTTGATCCTCAGGGGTGCCTACGGACCTCATGAACAAGGCCGCAGCGTCACCCCGCCGGCCCTCTCCTACGAATTCCGCAAGCTGTTTTCTGTATTCCTTCCATGCTTGCTCAGCACCTTTCTCCGAGCTGTAAGGTATCTCATACACGGCGAGTTTCTTGATCTTATTGCCTAGCTTAGCGGCAGCTTCAAGTGCCAGCGCTCCGCCGGAAGAAATGCCATAGACAAATGCTGAACCTCCCGCTTCCTTGATCAGCGCCTCAATATCCTCAATCTCGCTCTCGAGCGTATAGGGCTGGGTATCGCCACTGTCACCGCGTCCGCGCCGGTCATAGTTGTAAACTGTAAAGTGAGGTGCGAGCAGCTCGGCGAGATGAGTCATCGGTCCGAAAGAGCGATAGCAGAGGGCGCCATCCACTAAGATCACGGCTGGCCCTTCGCCTCGCTTGTCGTATGCAATCATCGTCCCGTCTTTAGAAGTTACCTGGTTCATAAAGTCTCCTTATCCAAAACAAATATTATTGGTTTCTCTCTGATTGATACTTCATAAAAACCATCCCCGTTCCAAACGCCTGTGCTTGTATCAGTTTCAAGGCTGCCTGGCTGCCCTCTTTATAAAAGCGCTCTCCACTTCCCAACACAATCGGATGGATCAGAAAACGGTAATCATCAACAAGATCATATTGTACGAGTGTCTGTGCGAGAAGGCCGCTGCCTACAACGAGAATATCCTGCCCGGGCTGTTGCTTTAATCGGGAGATTTGCTCTACAGCCTGATCTTTGATTTGAAAAGAATTGTTCCATGGAAGTTGATGCAGACTCGTCGAAACCACGTACTTCGGAATGTTGTTCATCCGATCGGCAAAATTCCCCTGGCGTGAAGGCCAACTCTTCGAAAAACTTTGATACGTCACTTTGCCAAGCAAAAGCATATCGCTGGCAAAGAGCTCCTCATATTTGATCTTTTGGGTCTCTTCATTCTGAAATGGAAAGGACCATTTCTCTGGCGCTTCCATCACGCCATCCAACGTCAGGAACTCGGATACGATTATTTTTCTCATATTCATCCTTTGGCTGCGATATTGTAGCTTCGCCAAAGGAGGTCGTCTTGTATAAAAACGACAATCGTTCTGTCCTCGTTTTGTCGGCAATTTGAGCAGGCGTTAATCCAATGAACTGCTTCAGCGATCTTGTCAGATGCGGCTGGTCGAAATAGCCCGCCTCGTGAACGGCCTCGAGAATGGACATATCCTCTCTTAAGAGGAGTGTTGCATAGCGGGCGCGGTTGATTTGATACATCGTATTCTGCGTTAGTCCCGTTGCCTGCAAGAACCGGCGCTGCACCGTGCGTAATGACATCTCCGCGGGGTGTCCCTTCAACACTTCCCCTACAACCGGATCGTACGCTAGCAAACCTTCTTGAATGAGCCAATCTACAAAGGTCTCTGCATTCTCGTAATCAGGAAATTCCCATGCCGAGCCATTCAGCCAGAAGGATCGACCGGTTGCATTCGGCAGGTTCAGCTCGTGGCGGTCCATGACCAGTTTGGGCGGCAGCTTGGGCATAAATACGCCAGCCCTGAACTGGATGCCGAAAAACTCAGCCTCTGCAGGACCGTAGGCAGGTGTTGCTCTGGTGGCAGGCCCGCGCACCGTGATAAATGTCTTGCCCTGGTACTTTGTCACTACCAAGCTGCATTGCGCCTCTGCCATGGAAATAAAGGAGCCGGACTGCTCACTCTGACTTTGCCAGACCAATTCTACAAAAGGTGAATCGGAAGGTCGTTCGTCACAAACCAAATCCATATTTCTAAATCCTGTATCGCTTTGAAAATCAGGAGCCGATAAATCTTACCTGATTTCCCCCGGAGGGGCTATCCAAACAGCCATTTGTGCAACATACGGCCCGGCGAGAATGCCAGCGCGCCTGCAATCAAGAGGCCGCCTACATATAAGCTGATCATGGCAGCGCGGTGTAGATAGAGGTCTCCGCGGCGGGCGGCAAAATAAGCAGTAGGGAGGCTAACCAGGTCAAGGAGGCTGAAGGTATGGATAAGCCCAAAATGATTGAGAAATTGTGGACCCACATGGGCCGGCATTGCGAGCGTGATCAGTCCGGTCGCCAGCATGAGTATCATGTAGATCTTCCCGAGCCGTTTATGAGCTTGGGTGCCTTTGCGCCTGAGTAGTTGGAAAGCACCAATGAAAAATGCAGGAATTACCGTTGCTAAGTGTAGATATGCCAGTTGCGTGTACGTGAGGTTCAACAAACTAACTCTTCTTTCCCTTTGAGGTCAGACTCAGCATTAGTTTTGTTGCGGGGTCGATAAGAGACTTCCCCATCACCTGGCATCTCCGTGATCTTTTGCAATGATGCGATGGCAGAGGCCTGATCTCTTTTATCAAGGTGCTTCCTGGCCTGAACGAAAGAAATCCATGGTTCCATTTTTAGGCTTGGGTCCCCTGGCCAATCTGAAATGGGCATGTCACCGAATAGAGTATCTCGAATTTCAATGCTGGGGGTTGGTTTTGCTTTCTTGAATAAGTTAAACATAAATCCTGCTGAGCTGGTTGGATGTTTACTTGAAAACTATTATTAAATATGGGCGATTCTATCCCAAAACAAGCGACTGGCTTGATCCTGTTTACCAAAAATTGATGTACGAAATGGATCAAGCACCAACCTCGATCGTGAATCCTCCCGGTGCTTTGACGTAAAAGCCATAGGCGTGATTATTTCTCTCGGAAGCAGGCACATCAAAACCGTCCTCCTTGTACCAGGGTTTTGCGAACAAGATAAATGGGGGGAGCCCAATTTTATTATTGATTCAAATCACCATGAATCAACAGACCGCGCTCATCACGCGGCCTGACTGGTTACTTAAAACTGATCATTGATTACCGGATCAATCCAACTTTCCCGTTAAAGAGGCCATCTTTAACTCACCGATCGCCTTGGTGATCTGAATATCGCGTGGACAGGCCATTGTACAGTTGAAGATCGTATGGCAACGCGCCAGCCCGCTGGTTTCGCTGACGATCTGCATGCGCTCGGCAGCAGCTTCATCCCGGCTATCAAAGATAAAGCGATGGGCAGTGACCAGTGCCGCGGGACCCAGATACTCATCGCTGCTCCAGTACGATGGACAGGAAGTAGTACAGGCTGCACACAAAATACATTTGGTGCTGTCATCGAAGCGGGCGCGCTGTTCCGGCGATTGGATGCGTTCTCTGCCGTCCTCAGGCAGGGGAGAGTCATTGATGAAATAGGGCAGCACCTTCTTGTAGTTATCGAAGAACGGCTCCATATTCACGATCAAATCTTTTTCAACTTTCAAGCCGAGCAATGGTTCCACTGTGATCGTCGTTCCGACGTCGCGCACCAGTGCCTTGCATGCCAGCATATTGCGCCCATTAATACGCATGGCATCCGAGCCGCAGACGCCGTGCGCACAGGAGCGACGGAATGCTAATGTGCCATCGTGATGGCCCTTCACCAGCTCAAGCAGGTCAAGGATGCGTTCTGTCTCGTCAGCTTCGAGCGTATAGGTCTCATAGTGGAATTTCTTGTCCACTTCAGGGTTGTAACGAAAGATTTTTAAAGTTACCTGCATGCTCTCCTCTTTTTTCATCCTGAGCGGAGGGTGACTTGAGGCCGGCGCTTCGACCGCGCTCCCTCGTTAAGACGCTCTGTCTCTCAACCGGCGGTCACTCCGCTCAACGTGAAGAAATTAATAAACTCTAGCCTTCGGCTGATACTTCGTGATCACAACCGGCTTGTAATCAATTTTCAATTTCCCATCTTCTTTCCACGCCAGGGTATGCTTCAACCAATGTTCATCGTCGCGTTTAGGGTAGTCATCGCGTGAATGTCCGCCGCGTGATTCTGTCCTGTTCAATGCGCAGGTTGTCACCAGTTCAGCCACATCGAGCATATTGCCAAGCTCCCAGGCGTTCAACAATTCTGTGTTGAAGATTTTTCCCGTATCGGTCACGCGGATCTGCTTGAAGCGTTCCTTCAATTCAAGGATTTTATCCAATGCGGATTCCATAATGGTTCCGCTCCGATAAATTCCCACATCCTCGAACATGGTCTTCTTCATCTCAGTGGATATATCAAACGCGTTGGCGTTGCCTGATCCATTCCTGAGCGCCTCAAACTGGGACCTGGCGTCTGCTTCTGTGTTGACAGGCAGACTCGAGTAATCAGCCTGTTTCGCGTACTCTGCGGCTTTCAGCCCCGCGTGCTTGCCGAAGACAACCAAATCGAGCAGGGAATTGCATCCCAGGCGATTGCCGCCGTGTACCGAAACACAGGCGCACTCGCCCGCAGCGTAAAGCCCGGGGAAGACTGTGCTTTTGTCATCGATCACAACTTCGCCATATTTATTCGTTGGAATGCCGCCCATCGTGTAATGGGCCGTCGGCTGGATTGGCATTAATTGTGTGATGGGATCCACGCCCAAATAGACGCGGCAGAAGTCAATGATGTCGGGAAGTTTCTTTAAAACCTGTGCTCCTGTAATGTTGTAGGCAGAGCCATCGGGATTTGTGCGTCCGTCCATTGCAGCATATTTGTTCACGCTTTCAGGGCGCACATCCAGATAGACGTAATTCCTGCCATTCACACCGCGTCCCTCACGGATCTCGGTATAGATGGCGCGTGAGACAACATCACGCGATGCCAGATCCTTGATTGTCGGCGCATACTTCGGCATAAAGCGTTCGCCCGCGCCGTTAACCAGCACGCCGCCTTCGCCACGTACCCCTTCTGTGATCAGGAT
>DATGYJ010000521.1:0-5578 GCA_035298105.1 Anaerolineales bacterium
GCTGAGCGGACACTGAGCGGCGTCTTAGCGCCGCACGGTGGTAGTCGAAGCGCAGTGCTGAACAAGTTAATATTAGATTCATTTAGCCACGGATTTCACGAATTCTCTCGGATTAATTAACCAATTCGTGAAATCCGTGTAATCTGTGGCTAATGATTCAGCTCCGACGAAAATAATATTCAATTGATGGAGACATAATGAAAATCATTCGTGATATCGGCATTCAAATCCCACAGGTCTATCTCCCCAAGCCCGGCACAGACTTAACCAAATGGGCGGTCATCGCCTGCGACCAGTTCACGTCCCAGCCAGAGTATTGGAATGAAGTCGAGAAGATCGTCGACGGTGCGCCGTCTACGTTGAACTTAACTTTCCCCGAAGTCTATCTTGAAAGACCGGGCGGCGAGGCGCGCATCCAAAATATCCAGACGACCATGCGCAAATACATGGATGAAGGCATCCTGCAGCCGCAGGATGGCCTGGTCTATGTGGAACGTACGGTGGGAGGCAAGACCCGCAAGGGTATTGTTCTATGTCTCGATCTCGAATGCTATGACTATAACAAGGGTTCATCCAGCTTGATCCGGGCAACGGAAGGTACGATTGTCGATCGCCTGCCGCCTCGTATGAAGATCCGCGAAGGTGCAACGCTTGAATTGCCGCATATCCTGGTGTTGATTGACGACCCGCACGGCACCGTCATGGAACCGTTGCGCCAGGCGAAATCCAAGCTCAAGAAGTTATATGATTTCGAGCTGATGCTGGATAGCGGCCATCTGACAGGCTATGCGGTCGATGCCGAGTTTGAGGATAAAGTTGTCGAAGCACTACGTGGACTCGCTCAGCCTGAAACTTTTGCCGCGAAATATGGCATCGGGCAGGATCAACCGGTCTTGCTCTTTGCGATGGGCGATGGCAATCATTCCCTCGCCACCGCCAAAGCCATCTGGGAAAAGATCAAGCCGCAGGTCGGCATGGATCATCCTGCACGTTACGCGTTGGTCGAAATTGAGAATGTCCATGATGTGGGCCTTGAGTTCGAACCGATCCATCGCGTGCTGTTCGGTTTGAAGAAAGACCTCTTTACCGAGCTCGAAAAGACCTTCGGCGCGAACTTCACCTACAAGCCTGTCGCCAGCGCCGAGGCAATGGTCAAGGTGGTGGACGCTTCGCGTGCTCAAGGTGAGAAGCAGGCGATCGGCCTGGTGGGAGCCGGAAAAGGATTCGGCGTGATCGAGATCGCCAACCCGTCCTCCAATCTGCCCGTTGGCACGCTCCAGGCTTTCCTTGATCCGTTCATGAAAAATGGCGGCGCGGAAAAGATCGATTACGTCCATGGCGAAGATGTCACGGTCAAACTCGGCAGCCAGCCGGGCAACGCCGGTTTTTATCTTCCGGGCATGTCGAAGTCTGACCTGTTCAAGACGGTCATTCTCGACGGCGCATTGCCCCGCAAAACCTTCTCGATGGGTGAGGCGCGTGAGAAGCGCTTCTACATGGAAGCCAGAAAAATTGCTTAAGTATCGTAGTAGCGACTTCAGTCGCTGTGTGCTCCGCTAAGTCGCTACTACTTCTTTATCTAGCTGCCTCACACTTTTAACTTTCAACAATCCTCGGTGGTCGAGTGCCCCGTGTTCGTCGGGGTGTACCGAGACCACACATTTCAGGTAAGCTTTCACTTTCAGGTAGCTAGTTCTTGATCACCTCTTCGAAATCAGTGGGGTGTGGGGTGGTGAATTTCACTCTCTCATTTGTCACCGGATGAACGAACGCTAAAGACTGGGCATGCAGCATCGGCCGCGGGATGCCGTAAGTTTCCTGCGCGCCATACAATACATCTCCCACAAGAGGATGCCCCACTGCATATGCATGGACTCGGATCTGGTGTGTTCTTCCCGTCATTGGCCTGGCTTCAACCAAAGCCAACTCCTCTAAACCCTGCTCAGGGCGAGCCGGGTACCGTTTGATCACCCTGAAGAGCGTCTCTGCCGCTTTGCCATTTTTATCATCCACCATTGTGCGATGTTTGTGTCCCACATTGGCGCGCAAGGGATGCCTGGCGGTCTTCTGCTCCCATTTTGGATTTCCCTCGACCAGGGCGTGATAGATCTTTTCTGCTTGATGACCCTCGAACTGCATATTCAATGCACGGTGGGTCTCGGCCTCGCGGGCAAAGACCATGACGCCGCTGGTGATCTTGTCCAGGCGGTGGACAATAAATATTCTTCCATATTGTTCTTCCAACAATTTCACCAGATAGGGTGCATCCTTTTCCCAGCCATCCGGCAGGACAGAAAGCCCGGCGGGTTTATCGACCACAATTAAATGTTCGTCTTCGAAAAGGATTTTCATGTTTGAGATTTTATTACTATGCTTTCGGTCATGTGCCTAACTTGCTGATTTGCCTGTTTTGCTCATTTGTTTACCTTGCTCATTTGCCTGCTTGCTCATTTGCTTGCTTGCCAACCTGCTATGCTTGAGCCCTGTACCGAAGCACATGGTCGCTCCACCCAGGAAAAACAGACTATACGTCAGCCCGGCGACGATCAAAAATAAGGCCGCGAATGCATAGAATTCAGAGGCCGAGATTCTGTAAGTAAACCATTTCCGATAGGCGATCTGGCCTTCCACGCCCCCGTTCTTTCTGATTTCACGGATGAGAGCAATATTGCGGAGATGTCGAAGATGGACAGCCACTTCGATCAAAAGGAACATCCCCAGGTAGAACAAATACGCCCACTGCAAAAATACAGTGATCCTGGTTAACCACCAGATCACGGCAATTAAGAGACTGCAGACAATTAACCAAATGATATGCCGCCTGGAAACAGGTTTGAGGGCGTCGATATCTTTTTGAAACTGAGGGGTCAATTCGAAACTGCCTTCGAACTGGAAATGCCCGACCTCACGAAACCCCCGCGCCGAGTAGATGGTCAGGTAATAATCGCTGGTGTAGAGGATGATCCATAAGACCACCCCATACCAGGGACTTGTCGCCAGCCAATCTTCCATGGATTCATTATAACCTTCCGCTATTCTTGCTCCGAGGGATTGCCAAATCCCGTATTCCCCCTATGTTCTCCCAGCAGTTCGATTTGCTCAGCAAATCGTGCTGGGGATTGCCTGATCTGTCGCTCGGCACGGGTCTTCGCGGAGCGCCCTGTAAAGGGCTGCGGAGCGTCCCGCACGGGATCGCTGAGCACTTTGCCGAAGGTCACCGTCAGCGGAAAAAGGGCTCGACTTGAGCATCCAAAGATTTGTTATTTTTAAGAGTAGCCAGAAATTCGACAAGATGCCTGGCAGTGACCCCTATTCAAACAAAGCATCGATGGCTTTGTACGCTTCCTGCAATACTCGATCTGACATCCATAGGGATGATTTGGCGAGCCGATTCATTAATCGAATGGCAAGCTCCTTCTCTTGCACGATCCCTGTTGCCATGCTCCACAGGAGGATCGCGATGGAACCATGGACCTCTAATCCAAGTGATTCAGCGAACTGACGCGCGCTTGCATCATCTGTCAATAGCCAGTCGGCATGTTCCTGCAAGGCCAGCCCGATTGCTTCTGCTTCCCCGGAATGAATATGCTCAATGCTTATCCATCGCTCGGCTTTTCGCTGGCCGGATTTTTCCAGAGCCACCACTTGTACCCATTGTGGCGGATTCCATCCCTGGGCGTTTGCTTCAAACTCGGTAGCAACCAGAGGAGAGATCAAAACTTTGCCTGCCAGCGACAATAGATGTACCGCTCCCGCTTCACTAAGATGCAGCAGCGGACCTGTGTCGCAGACAATGATCCGGATCATTTCTTCTTGCCTTTTTGCTTGACCGCCCAGTTAATATCATCACGTTGATACTTCTCCGCCAGGGCGCGATCCACTGGTAATTTAGGAATCAGCCGGATGGAACCATCCTCTTCGACCTGAACTTCAAGCAGATCTCCCTCATTCAATTTTGCTTTTCGGCGTGTCGGCGCAGGTAAAGTAATTTGCCCATTGCTGCGAATTTGTAAATATTCAGCCATGGTTTCTCGCTTTCTGATATTCTGATTTCTTGATATCTCATATATCATAACAGCACCGACAACTTGTTGTCAATTCATCGTTCCGGGACCCAGAGAGTACCTGCATGAGGGCTGCTCGGCATGGGCGTCTGCGGAGCGTCCCGCACGGGATCGCGCGGCCAGTCTGCTGAAGGTCCCCATTAAGGGATAGAGGGCCCGACCCCGCTGGGACATGACTGCAAGGTCTCCACCCTTCTACTCTCATCTTGCATCTGAAAATTCTCCGAACTAGAAAAGAGAGAGAAGGCTTGTTCATCGAAAAGACCGACTGAGTTGGGGTCGAAGTAGTGGGAAGCGGAACGCTCAACCCGCATTAACGCGAGACGGTACAGGTGTTACGCGAGGGAATTCTCTCGCTGGCGACCAGGAAGGAGATAGAGGTATAAAGTTTCTAAAGTGCAATTTTCGGAGGGGTTGTTTCGCAGAGACCACCGCTGCCAATCATCGCTCAGAGGCAAAGATTCATTTTACTTAAACTCTAATCCAAAAGTTTGTCCACTATCACTAAAAGAAACGACCACAACCCCGTTGCTAAAAGCGATCGAGGATAAAAAACCAAGCTGTTCATCGACTAGTTTGCTGGACAAAAACCTAGTTTCTCCTAATACCTTTCCTGTATGCAAGTCTATTGTCAAGAGCATCAAATCATCTCGCATGGCAAACCCTCGCTGAGATTGATAATCGATTGCCAAATTGGAGATATAAATTTCTGGGCGGCACCAATTGTACTTGCCAGTTCGTAAATCTAATGCACATATTCCTCTTACGAAACCAACAATAAGTTTTCCATCACCGATATCTAAAGGCTGTTTGCCCTCATCAATGTAGAACAAGCGATCATTAGTCCATAACGATTTATTGGACCGTCTATCCAGCGCAACCACTTGTTTCGTAGTTGATGATTGAAGAACCACATCTCCAGACACCCAAGTAATGTTATCTTTCGGTATAGTTGTCAGCATTTTGCCTGTTTTAGGATCCAACTCGATCAACTTACCTCCATAATAAATTCTTAAGATATTGGAATCGAGTTGTGGAATGACAGACACATGGCCATTTCCTAGACGGGTCGACCACTGCAGCTTGCCTGTTGTTGTCTCATAAGCATCAGCAATGATATTCGTCGTCACAAAAACTGTATTTTGATTTGTTAGCAATCCTCTTGCCCCACCTCCTCTTTCAAGAGGCAACTCAGTATTCCATATCGGAGTTCCATCCCTAGCGTTAATAGCCATCAGCCATTCGCGTGAAATTGGCATCGCATAGATTGTTCCGTTGCCACCACTAGTTATCTTTGTCAATATTTCCTGCTTTAACCACAGAACATCGACTTGTTGAGTAGAAGAGCCTAGGGAATGAGTAATTCGTGGTTGAGGCTTTTGGAGACACGCATGTAATATCCCTATCGGTACTATCAACGCCATCAATAGGGTTAATGTTCCTCGTTGGAGTGACCCAACTCGATTATGTTGTGATATGTTCATAGCATCCTCTCGTTCGGCGTGGGTCTCGCT
>DATGYJ010000522.1:0-27269 GCA_035298105.1 Anaerolineales bacterium
CGCACGGGATTTTCCGAGGGACGCGGCAGACGGCGGCTGGCAACTAATAGATCGCCAGGACGAACTTCATTGCCTTTCTTCAAGCGCACCTGCCCATCTTCAAAAACGAAGACACTGTGGGAGGAAGTGACTTTTACTGATCGGTTGTAGCGAGTTTTCAGCCAGTACATTGGTTCGCAGTGTTCGTGGCGGATCACGGCTTTCAGATGACGAAAACGGGTTGCATGGGTCTTCTGGTCAAAGCACATCACCTGATAATCTGCGGTTTCGCGTTTTCCCGCGAGACATTCATCGATGAAGTCGCCGATCTTCACAAACTCGGCCTGTCCTGCTTTGTCCATCACCAGGGTTGGCTCATCACCCGCCACACTCATAATGATGACCCGTCCATAGCGCAGCCCTTCGACATCAAAGTTATCACCGATCCCTGTTCCCAGGGCGGAGATCAACGCCTTAATTTCATTGCTGGACAGGATCTTATCGAGGCGGGCGCGCTCGGTGTTCATGATCTTGCCGCGCAAAGGCAGGATCGCCTGGAAGTGGCGGTCACGGCCTTGTTTGGCGCTATTATGAACGAAGACCCCACTGGCGAGTGCGAAGTTGTGAGTATGCGGAACTTCAATATCATAAACATCCAAACGTTCATCACCCGATTCTACTGACACAACTTTGTGGTTGTAATTGGCAACTGCCTCAAGTGCCAACTTCTCGTCATCGACGAAATAGCTTTGGTTATAACCATCTGACAAACTGTCTGTAAACAACCAACGCTCTGAGCGGGGGTCCCAAACCATTTCATCATTATTGATGGTTATCCCGTACCCGTAGGTCGGATTGGCAATCCGACCTGCTGCGGGCGGTTCATCACGGCTAACCCCAGAGAGCTTATATAACGGCATCAAAGAATCGCCTGCCTGCAGCTCGGCAGCCTGTTTATATTCACCAGCGCGCAGCATAAAACGATGATCAGGGGTGCATACGATCGTTTCGCTATTATCCAAAGTGACTTTAACGACAGCTGCATTTTGTTTCGTTCGGCGAGCATTGATAATTTGTTCGATACCAAGGCGCCCGTCGTTGCGGATGGTATAGCAGAAATGTTCAATACCCTGGGCCTGCTCATCAACAATATCCTTGAAGCTGAGTGAACGTCCATCGGCGAGGGCCACCAACGTATCACCCGAAAAACATCCACCGGCACTATCACCCTCGACGATATACAACTCAGTCTTCGAGGAGTCTCGTTCGGAACAATCTGCCAGTTTACCGGGTAATGTCAGCGACTCGAGCGCCGACTTGCGGATGACAAGCTCACGCGCCTTTTTGGCTGCATCCCGTGCCCGGGCAGAAGTGAGACACTTGGCAATGATCGTCTTGGCCGCCTGGGGATTTTCTTCCAGGAATGTGCCGAACGCCTCACCCACCACCTGTGTGACGTACGTCTGCGCTTCGGGGTTCATCAACTTCACTTTGGTCTGCGATTCAAACTGGGGCTCGGGATGTTTGACCGAGACGATCGCCGTCAGACCCTCGCGAGTATCATCGCCGGAGAAGTTGGGATCGGCATCTTTAAGCAAGCCATTCTTCCGGGCGTAATCATTGATGACCCGCGTGATGGCAGACCGCAAACCCGTTAGGTGTGTCCCGCCATCGATCGTATTGATCGTGTTCGCAAACGAATAGACCGATTCGGTATAGGCATCCGTATATTGAATGGCGGCTTCAATGCCGATCGCATCAATGTCCTTTTCGACATGCACAACCGGATGTAAATTCTCGCGGTTGCGGTTCAGATAACGGACAAAGGAAGTCAGTCCGCCTTCAAAATAAAATGTCATCTCCCGCTCGTTACGCTCGTCTACAAAACGGATCCTGACACCCCGCGTAACAAACGCCATTTCACGAAAGCGCTGGACCAGGGTATCAAAACGATAATCGATATCTTCGGTGAAGATCAGTTTATCGAATTTGAAGGTCTGTTTGGTACCCGTCTCGTCCTTCACTTTACCAATTTGTTTGATGGTGCCCTGGGGCACTCCGCGTTTATAGTTCTGTTGCCAGAGCTTTCCATCCCGTTTGACCTCGGTCACCACCCACTCGGAGAGAGCGTTGACAGCACTCACACCCACGCCGTGCAGACCACCTGAAACCTTGTAACCTCCGCCGCCAAATTTACCACCCGCCCCGATGACGGTCATCACCACATCTACCGTTTCCATCGGCTTCCCATTCGCATCCTTTTTTGTAGGATGCGGACCCACCGGGATGCCGCGGCCGTTATCTTCCACAGTCACACTGCTGTCCTCATGGATGGTGATATCAATGTTTGTACAGAAACCAGCCAGCGCCTCATCAATGGCATTGTCGACAACTTCATAGACGAGATGGTGCAGAGCTTTAATGTCCGTGCCGCCCACATACATGCCCGGGCGCTTACGCACATGCTCAATGCCTTCGAGCGCTTGAATGGAACTTACATCATAATTGATCTGGTTTTCCTTTTCTTTCGCCACAAAAGCCTCCAAATATTAGATAAAAATTACACTCGCCGTTCAACAACGTCCCAAAGGTTCGAGCACATCCAGCCTGTCCTGGGCAAAAACCTTCGGGACGTTCTGTATAAAAATTACACTCGCTGCATGGGTATACTTTGTTTTTGCTGTAACTTCTCAAAAACCGTCTGTAACCAGGCGTTCATATCGTGATAATAAACAAAACTTGCCGCAAGCAGCGCAGTCGTGATAAAGGCATGCCCACCGATCCCTACTAAGGTCATCCAGGAAGTTTCCGGAGGCACCCGCCATAAGTAATTCAAACCGGTCGAGAGCAGGAACCAGCAGAGTACGAAGAGACCGCTCGTCGGGAGCGTGAAGCGCGCCATCCGCAAACTGGTGAAAATCGAATAAAAAGCATTCTGCTTGCGCACAAAAATCCCGTGCGGAGTGAAGAACAGCGGCACGATCAGCCAGAATGCCAGGAGCAGCATGACAAAGAACGCGCCGCTTGCCACTACCGGACTCAGTAACGTCAGAACTGCAAGGACGAACATGGCTGGCACAAGAACCATCATCAAGGCGATGGACCAGATCACGGATAAGAGCAGCGTCTGGAGGATTGCCCACAGGGCCGTAATACTCATTTCCCGGCCCGCGCCGCCCAAAGCGGTTTCTGAGACCCGGCGGAAATATAGCCCTCCAACGATCCAGCCTGCCACCACGAACACAAAAGCCAGCCCGAGCACCCCCGGGAGAGAAGAGATTTGCACAACCGGTTGTGAGCCGAACGGAGTTTCAGCCGGCATCTTTTGCGCCAGCAGGCTCGAAATACCGATTGGGAAAATCTGTAATTTGCCAAGCAGGCTGAGCAGATTAAAACGCCCCATGGCCTCGCTAAACGCAGACTGAAATTCTGCAAATTGCTTTACTTCCGTAGAAGAAGCCAGGGTCAGCTGTGCCTGGTTGAAGATGATCCTAAGAAAGGGGTTGAGCAGCGCTTCCACACTCAAACGCGGTCCTAGCCACAGGCAGAGATCCAGTACCACGGGCAGCAGGATCAGACCCACATGGCTGGAGACAGCGTCAAATCCGGCGCGTAGCGAGCCTAGTACGCCCGGCGGGGGAGGAAAGTCTTCGAGATTCTGCCTGTTCATAACCTATTGATTCTACCATATTGACCCTATCTTGGCATCCAGGTATGAGGCAGGTACAATGCAGATATGGATGAACAGAAGTATTTGCCCGATTCAGACCGGATTGGCGTATTAACATCCACAGTTTTGCTGGCTTTTGCCCTCACGCACCTCATCCAGGCGCCGGAATTCAATCTTGAGCTGCAGCTTCCGGGCTTCTTTCTCCTCATCCCTTTGAACCTCTCGGGTGCCATGAGCATACTTACCGCCGGTGTCACTGCCACCGGCATGGATTGGCTTCTGCGCAGCCATCCATCCTTGGGAGGCCGGCCCACCTACCAATGGTGGCTCCTGCCCACCCTGACCACTTTCGTAATCGGCGTGCCGCTTTCCATCCTGCCCGACGGCATCGCCTGGTGGGTCGGTTTTGCAGTGACCGGCACGTTTCTTTTTTTGGTCTTCGTCGCCGAGTATATTGTCGTAGACCCGGGTGCACCCTATTACGCCATCTCCATGGCCGGGCTTACCGCAATTTCCTTTACACTTTTCTTTATTCTCGCAGTCGCCCTGCGCTATAGCAATGCACGTCTCTATGTTCTCGCCCCGGCTCTATTCCTGGCTGCGGGCCTGGCCAGCTTGCGGATCCTGCACTTGCGTTTAAGCGGCCGCTGGGAGTACGCCTGGTCGATTGGCATAGCGTTCGTTTGTGTTCAAATTGCCTCAGGCTTGCATTACTGGCCCCTTTCGCCCATCCAGTTCGGGTTAATGCTGATCGGTTTGCTATACGGGCTGACCAACCTGGCCGTGAACCTGGGCGAAGATCTGCCTGCCCGCCGGGCTGTGCTCGAACCTGCGATCGTCATGGCATTATGCTGGGGCCTGGCGATCTTTATTCCATAACTGGTGTTATATACCGTCCCGAAGGTTCGCCGGAAAAACTCAGTTGAGCTAACCAGACCCTTCGGGACGTTTTGACACATGAGACGACAACTAATTCTCAGTAAAGATCAATGGCAGCAGATGCTCCATCATGTCGACCGGCAGGCTCCCCTGGAAGCCTGCGGTTTGCTGGCCGGCAAACAGGATCAGGTGGAGAAAGTGCTGCTTGTGCAGAATCAGGCCCAAAGTCCCGTACGATTTGTGATGGATCCCTATGAACAGCTTCAGGCTTTTGACTGGATCGAGTCCAACGGGCTGGACCTGCTGGGGATCTTTCACTCGCACCCCGCCGGACCTGAAACTGCTTCCGCGACCGACATCGCCGAGGCCGCTTATGAGGTGGTCCACCTGATCTGGTCTCGAGATCAGAGCCGCTGGCAGGCCCGCGGTTTTTGGCTTGAAAATGGCAATGCAACCGCAGTAGAATTAAAAGTTGTCAGGTAGAGAAACCTTATTGCCCTGATTGTGTTTCCACTTTTACATCCATCTCGGAGGATGAAGCTATGCAAACGCTGATCGGCATCGGGATTGTCATTATGGGGTACATTATTGGGTCCATCCCCTTTGGTCTATTGATTGTCAAGAGCAAAACAGGCAAAGATATACGCACTGTGGAAAGTGGTCGCACCGGCGGCACGAATGCCGTGCGCGCCGCAGGGTTTTGGGCCGGTCTGCTGACTGCCATTCTGGATATTCTAAAAGGTGCCTCCACGGTCTGGCTTGCCCAAACCGTTCTGCCTGGGAATCATATCTTCCCGGTGCTGGCGCCCCTGGCGGCGATCATTGGACACAACTATTCCTTATTTTTGATCAGCCGGGACGAGTCGGGGAAATTACGCTTTCACGGCGGTGCAGGAGGAGCGCCCACTCTCGGCGGCGCCATGGGCCTATGGCTGCCTATATTTCCCATTGTGTTCGCAGCGGGAGCATTGGTGTGGTTCACCATCGGCATTGCTTCTCTCACGACTATGGCCATCGGGCTGATCGTTATCGTCGTCTTTGCGATCCGCTCCTGGCTGGGTCTCCTGGAACCGGTCACCATTTGGTACGGGGTCTTCGCCGAGCTGCTTTTGCTCTGGGCGCTGAGACCAAACATCAAGAAGCTGCTGACCGGCAAGGAACGCGTGATCAAGTTCAGCTTATATGGGTGGTTGAAAGCTCGCAAAGAAGCGCATACAGCCTCAAATAAGTAGAAGTGCGACGCCTCAGTCAGTTCAGATTGGCAACCGAAGTGAGAGAAGGTGCGCCCTCCGCTTGACGAGGGTCTCTGCGATCCATCAAGCAAGGAATAACTCCAGGCCCTGTCCTGAGCTTGTCGAAGGATATCCGCCTGCTCAGCAACCGTAACCGGTCCATACAGATAAAAGATAGCATCGCCTGCCGCTTCCACCACCAGCGGAGACGAATCATCCAGCACATAGTGAGTGATGATGTCGCCAGCATCCATGCTCAGGCGTTGACCGAGTGCATTGTAAGATAAGTTGACCGCGGATTGACTTATTTTATCCAGCTAACAGGTCTTGCATTATCTGCAATTTTTGTAATACTATGGTTTTGCAAGTCGAATAAATATGTACTGCTTTGAGATTCCTGATAGTCCTCAATCAACAAATACTTACTGTCTGGTGACCAAATTGGAGGAGCAGAATTGACTTGATCGTAGGCATAGCCAAGAGTGTTATAGTCACCAAATCGAAACGGGAATGGGTTCAATTCATTACAATATAAATCTACCGTTGAAGTTTCAGTGTCCAGCACCGCAAGTTTACCAGTTTTAATGGGCGCTTTAGAAGACAACCAGAAAGCCACATAGCGGGCATCCGGCGACCACACAGGGAAATTAATGATGCTGTGTTCAAAATTGGCTTTGAAAGATGTAGCACGCGTCACATCGCCTTCTGGTTTAATGATGACGATCTCATCATGATCTACATCATCTGGTGTAGATCTGTAATCTTTGACTATCAGTAATCGTTTTCCATCAGCTGACCATCTTGGTTCCTTGCTCAGCCCCGTAATATTTGCAATCTCTTTATTGTTATGTGCGTCCCATAAAATGGATGTTACCTCATCGCCTTCACGCCTGAGATAAAGCACAAAAGATGCGGTAGGGTCAAAAATGGTCAATGCTCCCCAAACACCAAGCGTCTCTCTGGAGTACAAGTTCGGGAAATTGGCGGATAAGACTTGCTGCTCTCCATTCACTGGATTTACAGCTACCAGTTCTTTTTTATCTTTTTGCAATCTGTTCTGTCTGACCAGCAACATCCCATTATTTAACCAATCAAATAGATTCCAATCATCAGGAAGGGTAAACTTGCCACTTTCCTCTCCATCATCGTTCAAGACAATCACATCATATGAAATTGATAAAGTTTTGCCTTGTGTAAATGCCAGTTTTTCCTTATCAGGCGATGTGACATAATAGTAGTATTCTTGTGATCCTGGGAGTTGATAGGTTGTTTTCTCTTCTGTTTTCGGTTTCCACAACACGAGCAGTGATTCTTGATCTGGTTCGTGAGAAAAGAGATCGCCATTGATCAAGATTTGATCGCCAGTAAGCACAAGAGTTCCGGTCAAATTCGGCAACATATGAACATCCTGTGTAACCTCAGGACAATAGGGTTGGATCACGAATTCCGGCTTTGATAGTGTGGGCGTATTGTCTGGAGCAGCTGACGTCACAGCTTCCGGTGAATGAATCGCTGTCGCGGCTTGGGTTGACGCGTTGGCTCCCCGTTGTGGAGGCGTGCATCCAAGGATCAAAGCAAAAGCCACGACTATACAGAAGGCATTCATCGGTTTCATAGGCAATTTCCTAATGAATAAAGAGATGTATTTTAGGGTTTTCATCGTGCTCACTTATTTTTGCGCAAAGGCCAGTCGTCATGAGAGGAGGCAATTGCTATTGTAATTTAACTCATCGCCGCTTAGAACATAAGAACCACACCCCGTAGGAATAATAACCTCCCCTGGATCAATATGACCATTAATGTTGCCTGATCTCCTGGAGATCAATTGATGGTTTAAAGCTGCATCAAGTCTCGTCTTATCATAATTGTATCGATTGCCAACTCCATAAGGATTATCGGGTCTCCAACCGTGAACCCAAGCAGTGCCTCCATAACTTCCAGGGCCTCTTATCGCATTTACAAGTTCCTCTGCACTGCTGTATGGGTTATCTTTAAGAAGCGGAATAACAGTACAACCTAGGAGAGCGCCCGATTGGCTATAGCCAGCCAATTCATTACTGCTTCAGGTGTATTTGGGGTACATCCTTTTTCCTTGCAGTCCTGATAAACCACCCGTACTATAGCTTCTTTGTATTTTGGAAAACCAGCATACATCCTAGTGTTTGCGGGTTTGCCTACTTTATCCAGTTCTTCATAAAGAACCAGAGTAAGGAAATCCCATGCAGTAAATGTCGTATGGCCTGTCGTCCACCACTTCCATGTCTTATTCTTCCAGAGGCTTATATACCAAGCATAGTATTCTGCCCCGCTCCGATTTGTTTTTGGGCTTCTTGGGGCGGTCTCAAGAAGGCTTCATTTAGTTAGTCATATGTTGATATGGATGTGGGTGTACCCGCTGCTGTTGGCATTGGAATGGGTACACTCGTCGCAGTTGGCGTTACAGTAACAGTGCATGTATATGTTGGGGTCACTGATCCACTGCCTGGATTAGATGCGCCATTGCCGGTATCGTTACCTGCCCCTGTTTGTTGTGAATTCCGATTGCCAATTGGGCTTGGAGCTGGTTCGCCTTGCCGTTGGTTATTACTACTGCCTCCACATGCCGCCAATGTCATACTCACCGTCATAACAACCAACAGTAGTACCAGGAACGTGCCAACCTTGCTTCCCTTCTTTCTCTTGCCAAAGAACAGCGCCGCTATCCCTAATGGCCCAACGATCGCTCCTGTTGGATACCACGGCACGTAGGGATTGCTGCTTTTCAGCTTGGCATCGCGGGTCAGGAACCGGCCAGTCGTGGGGTCCCTTCGACACGCTCAGGGTAAACTCCATACCGCCCGTCCCCCACATACAATAGCCCGGTGGCAGCATCCAGCACGCCGCCAAAGCCTGCCCTGAGCGTGGCGCAGAGCGCCACAGTCGAAGGGTAACCGAAGGTGAAAGCACCATTCCCATAAGAATCGAGCGTATCGCCCCAAGGCGTATAGCGCGCAGACAAAGTAATCACACCGGCAACATCAGATAGCTGGCGCGGCGTATTCGTGCCGTCGGGCAAGGAGTAACTCCAATCAGTTGTCTTCTCGGCAATCGCACCCAGTCCATATAAGTAGAAAGTGGTGTTGCCATTTGAATTTGCTTTGAGAGGCTGGTCAGAACTTGCACTGAGCGAAGTCGAAGTGTCCATTACATAGTGCACAATCACCCCCGCAGCGTCCATACTCAGCCGTTGACCGAGCCCATTGTAGGCCAGACTGACAACTGATGACTGGCCACTGTCTTCAAGCGATTAGCCGAATCATAGGTATACGTCTTCACCCCATTCGAGATCAAACTGCCCTTGGGATCGTAGGTATACTGCTCTATTGGGTCATTTGCTGGAGTAAAGCACGTAAGTTTCTTTGATGTAAGGTTTGCGCCAGGCCCCCCAGATAGACGCGGCTCTTCCCACAACTTTCGATCGTGATGTCATCCAAAAGCTCAACTGCATTCTTCCGCCGCGAGGCAGCTTTGACCGCTTTCTTGATCGCAGCCAGATAATTTAGATTCTCCTTGACCGCCGCATCGATCTCGCCCCGCAGAATAATGTCGCCGTGTCCCTGCACGATATTTTCCAGCCCCATCCGCCCGATATGTTTGATTGAAGTCATAATATCGTCAATATTTCCATCCACGACATACGGCAATGGCATAAAGGAATCACCTGCAAAGAAAATCCGGTCTTCCTCCACCAGCACGGCGATCCCATCCGGGCTATGCCCCAATGCTGGCGAGACGATCAGATTCTTTTTGCCAACCCGCAAGGTGAGTTCACCGTCGGTAAAGGTGATATGCGGCAATACGATCTTCACCTGCCGCAGGGTCGGGTTTTGCTTCTGCGCTCCCTCCAGGGAGGGGATTCCGCGCTCAATGAGCAGGTCACGGCAGCGTGCATGTGCAACCACCGTGGCCCCGGGGAAGAAGCAGTTGCCCCAGGCATGGTCCGCGTGGTAATGTGTGTTGATGACATAACGCACCGGCACATTTAATTCGTGTTCGATGAATTCACGGATACTAAGCGTCTCGTCTGGCATAGCCAGGGTATCAATCACTACCGCCCACTGCGGACCTGCTACCACTCCCGCGGTTACTTGAGCATAAATCTCACTTTGGAACCAAAAAACATTTTCTGAAACTCGTTCGCGGTGCATTCAAAACCCTTTGTGATTTTTTTCTATTGATAGCACAAATAGGAATGAAAATCAAGTTGATTAGACAAATCTAAGAATTTATTCGCGTTTTCGTAAGGTATTTTCCTGCTTTTACTTGCTTATGAACTTCTGCCGTGATACACTTTAGAAAACATGACCAAAAGCCTGCTAATTGTGAGCGCAGATGCTACCTTCGCACAAGTACTGCTCCACGGATTAGAGCAGGAAGGCTATCGCGTTCACATCACCAAAGGGAAAGGCGAATCAGTTGTCCGTGCTGATGAGGAGAACTCCTCGCTTGCTTTCCTCGATATGGATCTCGGATACCGGGCAGTCCTGGATATCGGCCAGGCGCTCCGTATGCTCAAACCAGATATCAGACTGGTTGTGTTTTCCAGGGAGGAGATCCCACCTGCCTTAGACGAACTCCACCCCTGGATGTTTTCGCACAAGCCATACTATTTGCCGGAAGTGTTGAACATGCTAAACGATAATTCCACTCCACCCTCAAGGCCCAGCAGTCTACCGAATTCTCATCCGGGAGTCCAGACGAGCGACCCCATACTTCCGTGGCTTGGCGATGCCACTAAAGCTGCACAGCATCTCACTCGCCTGACGCTTGAGTCCTCTGCCCAGGCGGCCCTGATCACACGCGGAGATAATCTCTGGGCTTATGCGGGTCAACTTTCACAGGGCGCGGCGAAGGAATTGGCGATGACTGTGACACGTCATTGGGATGGACAAAAGGGCAGTGACCTGCTGCGCTTTGTCCGTTTGGAGGCCACCAAAGCCGAGCACATGCTTTACGCCACACGTCTGGCAGATGATGTAGTCCTGGCTCTGGTCTTTGACGCGGAGACACCGTTCAGCACCATCCGCACCCAGGCCGGGCAGCTGGTCAACCAGCTTTCCACGCAAGCCCCTGAAGTGCAGGAACCGCCCATGGTCCAGAAGCCGCTCCCGGCTTCGTATGATACGCCGACCGAATACGTGGATGATGATAGTAGTTCCAGCGTGGATATTCCCAGTATCGCGGATATCCTGTCAGATGTCCCGCCGCCGAGACCGGAACCTGGTAGGATTCCAACAGACGAGGAAGAAGAGTTTATTCAACGATCTTCTCCTCCCCCTTCACGCTCGAGGCAATATAGTCATGAGAGCTCGCCCGCCGTACGCGTAAACGATTTGCTGGTATCTCATCAGGACAATGAAGAGACCGTTGAACACGTTGTGGAAGATCTGGATGCGACCCTGCCCTCAAAATCACACAGGCGCCCTGAGACGCCCCTTCGCCGGCCGATGCCTGGCGAACTGGATGAGACCCGCCCCCATTCGATCACAGAGGTGGCCGGACGTGTGATGCTCGAACCCATCTCTCCCGGACTGTATAACCTGACCTATGCCTGTTTATTGGTGCCGCGTTTTAGCTCCCACTATTTGACAGGTGATATCGCCGATCGAGTTTCTGAATGGCTGCCGCAAATTTGCATTGCCTTCGGCTGGCGGTTGGAATATTTGGCTGTACGCCCGGAGTATGTCCAGTGGGTCCTTAATGTGCCCCCCGCAACTTCACCAGGTTATCTGATGCGGATTATCCGCCAGCAGACTTCTGAAAAAATATTTGCCGAGTTCACCCGCATGAAGAAAGAAAATCCTTCCGGTGATTTCTGGGCTCCGGGCTACCTCATTATGGGTGGGTCGCAGCCACATCCCCCCCAACTCGTCAAAGATTACATCAAACAAACCCGCACCCGCCAGGGCTATTCACAACCGAGGAAATAACTGACCTTCGCGCTGACCAAAGGGGGCGTAAGGTGCCCTGCGGAACACCGAAAGTTCTTAGAGGCGTGCAGTCGAAGCGCAGATAATCAAGCCATCCCTTTATTATTCATGAGGAGATTGCTTCCTTACAGAACGCCACGCAGTCGTCGGGAAAAACCGCGAAGCGTCCTCGCAACGACATATTGGAATAAGCGCGGAGTATAATTACTCCGCTTTTCTATTTAAACTTATTACTGACCCCTGACTCCCGATTACTGACAACTGACCAACTGGAACCTGACATGCCTTCTACCCTTTACCTGATTGACGGACACGCACTCGCTTATCGCATGTATTTTGCATTGACTGCCGGTGGCAGCAGTACGCGCTGGCAGACTTCGAAAGGCGAACCTACGGCCGGCAGTTACGGCTTTGCCCGTGAATTGCTGCGCATCATCGAACAGGAAAAACCTGATTACATTGCAGTGGCATTCGATACCGGTAAGACCTTCCGTCACAATATCTTCCCGGCCTATAAAGCTACGCGGGCCAAGATGCCTGATGACCTGTCGCCGCAGATCAAGCGTATTCGCGAGATCGTGGATGCGTTCAACATCCCACGGCTTGAAATGGAAGGCTATGAGGCGGATGATGTCCTGGGCTCCATTGCCAGGACGGTGGCGCAGCAGGGTTTGGGTGTCAAAATTATCACCGGGGATCGCGACCTGCTGCAGCTCGTCAACGAACGCACCACTGTTTATTTGGCGGGCGATGACCAGAATTACATTACCGATGAAGATGTGATCAAAAAACTCGGTGTCCGCCCGGGCCAGGTTGTCGATTACAAAGCCCTGGTCGGTGATAAATCGGATAACATTCCCGGCGTGGCGGGGATCGGCGAAAAGACCGCCATCACGCTGCTGGAGAAATTCCAGACGCTCGAGAACATTTATCAAAACCTCGAACAGGTTGAAAACCGCTGGAGAAACAAGCTCGAACAAAACAAAGAGACTGCCTTTCTCAGCCGCGATCTGGCCCAGATCAAAACCGACCTGAACATCAAACTTGACCTCGAACATGCCAAAGCGCAGGAGCTGGATATCCCCGCGCTGGAGATTGTGTTCAAGGAACTGGAATTTCGCTCGCTTCTCAAAACTCTGGACCGGCTCTCGGGTAAGGATGGGTCTGCGGCTGCGGCAGCCTCAGCACCCCTCAAAGCGGGACAGCAAATGTCCATGTTCGAGAATGAAGCGCGGCCAATCATTAACGCGCCGGCGACAAACCTGAACATTGAAGTCAAAGTTGTTGACACCAACAAGAAACTGGCTGGCCTTGTAAAAGAACTTAACAAGGCAGAGGTCATTTCCTTTGATACCGAAACAACCTCCACGGAGGAGATGACGGCCGATCTTGTTGGCATCTCGCTGGCCGTCAAAGAGGGCGAAGGCTATTACATTCCGGTTGGTCACCGTGCCGGGACCAACCTTCCGCTCGAACAAGTCATCTCTGCCCTCCAGGCGCCTCTGACAAACCCCAGGATCGGCAAGATCGCCCATAATGCAAAATATGATTACATCGTATTGGCGCGGCACGGGTTACGGATCTCGCCACTCACCTTCGATACCATGCTGGCTGAATTCATCATTGATCCTTCTTCGCACAATCTCGGCTTGAAGAATCTGGCTTTTGTAAAGCTCGGCGATGAGATGACTCACATCGAAGATCTGATCGGCAAAGGCAAGAAGCAGATCACCATGGATGAAGTGCCCATTGAAGCTGCTGCGCCTTATGCCGTTGCAGATGCAGAGATCCCTTTACGCCTGATGGCTCTCCAACGCGATGAGCTAAAGCGCGTCAATGGCGAGAAATTACTTTATGAAATCGACCTGCCTCTCACACCTGTTCTGGCAGACATGGAGATGGCAGGCATCTCACTTGATCTGCCCTTCTTTGAAGAAACCGCTAAGCGTCTTGAGAAACGCATGTCGGAGATCGAAAAGCAGGTCTTTGAGTCCGTTGGCAAACCTTTCAATCTCAATTCGACGCAGCAGCTTTCAGATGTGCTCTTCAATCGCCTTGGGCTGGAACCACCCGACCGGGGCAACAAAACCGCCAGCGGGCATTTCTCCACCTCAGCCGGTGTGCTGGATTTGTTACGCGGCAAACATCCGGTTGTCGATCTGGTGTTGGAGCACCGCGAACTCTCGAAGCTAAAGTCAACCTATGTCGATGCGCTGCAAGCTGCGCTGAATTCCGAAACAGGTTGCGTGCATACCTCCTATAGCCAGATCGGCGCAGTGACGGGACGCTTGTCTTCCTCGGACCCGAATCTGCAAAATATACCGATCCGCACCGAAGAGGGTCGCCGCATCCGCCATGGATTTGTCGCCAGCAAAGGGAATGTGCTACTCTCCGTAGACTACTCGCAGATCGAGTTGCGCATCGTCGCGCATATGGCACAGGATGAAGGTATGTTGGACGCGTTCCGGGCGGGCGAAGACATCCATGCTACAACTGCGGCGGCAATTTACGGCGTAAATCCTGAAGCGGTAACAAAGAATATGCGCCGCCACGCCAAAGCCATCAACTTCGGCCTGATCTATGGCATGTCAGTGTTCGGCCTCACCCGCACTACGGAATTGACCCTGGCCGAGGCAGAGACATTCGTCAAAGCATACTTTGAAAAATTCCCCGGCGTGAAAAAATATCTGGATGGCATCCGTAAACAGGCTGCGCAGCAGGGATACGTCGAAACGCTCCTTGGGCGCCGGCGCTACTTCCCTGCCCTGCAGAGTAAAGCCAATGTCCAGGTAAAAAATCGTGAAGAACGCGAAGCCATCAACGCGCCCGTGCAGGGCACCGCGGCAGATATTATGAAGCTCGCCATGCTCAGAATTCCGCCGGCCCTGCAGGCAGCCGGGCTGAAAGCCAAGATGCTGCTGCAAGTACATGATGAACTTGTCTTTGAATGCCCCAGGGATGAATTAGAAGCCACCGCCCGCATTGTTCAGGAGATCATGTCAAACGCTTATCCATTGAGCATTCCGCTTTCCACTGAAGCCCGCTACGGTGTGAACTGGGGCGAGATGCAGCCAGTATAAAATAAAGGAAAATCGTTGCCACAGAGCATACAGAGATTCTGAGAAACAATTCAAAGGGCTCAAAGGTCTCAGTGAGCTCTGTGGCTGATTTACAGAATGAACCCTTTGTAGGGGTAAACTCAAATTCCTCTACGTTATAATTGTAGCCATGCCCGGACGAGAAGACATTTTCCAAAAATCGATGAATGAAGGCCATTCCGCTGCCTGGGACCAGGAATGGGGCAAGGCAGCCGCGGCATATCGCAAGGCACTGCAGGAGTTGCCGGATAACCCCAAGGCCCTTAATAGCCTGGGACTGGCACTCTTCCAACAGGGCAACTATGATGAAGCCCTGCTGATTTACAAGCGGGCTGCCCAGGTGTCGCCGCAGGATCCCTCTCCTATGGAGAAGCTGGCCCAGTTGCTCGAACGCACCGGACATCTCAAGGAAGCAATTGACGCCGCTGCCAGGGCTGCGGAACTGTTCCTGAATCAACGGGATGTAGATAAGGCCATCGAGAACTGGGTGCGTGTGACCATGCTCGATCCCGATCATGTGATCGCCCACTCGCGCCTCGCGCTTGCGCATGAACGTCTCGGTCACAAAGCGCAGGCTGTCACAGAATTTATTGCCGTTGCCAGCCTCGTCCAAAGGACAGGCAACCTCCAAAAAACCGCAGAGCTCATCAACCGGGCGTTGCATTTGATGCCTGAGAGCGAAGAAGTAAAGCAGGCGCTGACCCTTTTGCGCGGAGGACAACTCCTTCCAAAGCCGCTGCGACCGAAAGGTGGGACGGGGCCCATTGCAATGGCTCAGGTAAAACAATTGGATCGCCCCAAGCAGGATGTCGATTCCGGATTGGACCCGATCGCTGAAGCGCGCCAGAAGGCGTTGACCCGGCTGGCAGAGATCCTCTTCGAATACTCCACCGATGATGGTCAGGCTGTTCAGGCGCGGCACGGCTTACAGGCACTCATGCGCGGTACCGGCCAACTCTCCATACAACAATCTGAACAGACGAAAGTCGTCCTGCATCTTGGTCAGGCCATCGACGCCCAAACAAAGAACCACGAGAATCAAGCCGCGGAAGAGCTCGAGCACGCCCTGGAAGCCGGGCTCAACCATCCCGCCCTGTACTTTGACCTGGGCCTGCTCCGTTCAAAGGGAGACCGTTTTGAGTCGGCAATCCGTCATTTGCAGCACGCGGTCAAACATAAGGATTTTGGTCTGGCGGCGCGTTTATTGATGGGACAGCTAAACCAGAGAATGGGAAGACTCAGTCTTGCCTCCCTCGATTATCTCGAAGCCTTAAAACTGGCAGATGCCATGATCGCCCCGGCTGAACAATCCGATGAGATCCGCCAGATGTACGAGCCGCTCATCGAAGCCCAGGCGCTGGAAAAGGATGAGGTGGCTCTTAAGCGTCTATGTGACAATGTCAGCGAAATGCTCATGCGCAACAATTGGCGGGACCGTTTATACAAGGCCCGCGAGCAGATGCCGAAGTCGCAGGACGATGATATGCCCATGCCGCTGGCCGAGGTGATCCTGCAAGCCCAGTCAAGCCAGGTGCTGGAAGCCATTAACCACGTCCATCAACTTGCGCGCGCCGGCCAATTGCGTTCTGCGATGGAAGAAGCTTTCCATGCCCTCAGCTATGCCCCCACTTATCTCCCCCTGCATACGTTGATGGGCGATCTCCTCGTTCGCGAGAACCATACCGAAGAAGCCATTGCGAAATTCAGTGCTACGGCGCAAGCCTACGGTGTCCGCGGAGAGGCCGCGCAGGCAGCAAAATTACTGCGGCGTGTTATTCAACTTGCGCCTATGGATATGGGCGCACGCAAAAAGCTCATTGATCAACTCGTCGCACGGGGACAAGTGGACGATGCCATTCGTGAATACCTGGAACTTGCAGATACTTACTACCGTCTCGCGGAACTGGATATGGCGCGCAAGACCTATACCACCGCGCTGCGGGTCGTCCAGCAGGCCAACGCCGACCGCAACTGGAACATCCATATTCTTCAGCGCATGGCAGATATCGACATGCAAAGACTGGATTGGAAACAGGCAATTCGAGTCTATGAGCAGATCCGTACGCTGCGCCCGGATGATGAAGGTATGCGTAAGAATCTGATCGATCTCAGCCTGCGCATGGGTCAAACCGCACAGGCAAACGCAGAGATCGAGAGCTATCTCGCCTATTTGCAGTCGCACGGGAGCAGTGAACAGGGCATCAAGTTTGTACAGGAATTGCTGATTGAACGCCCCACTGATATTGTCTTGCGCCGCGCGCTCGCACAACTGTACCATCATGCCGGCAGGGTCGAAGAGGCCGTGGCACAACTTGATTCGCTGGCAGAATCCATGTTGAACACCGGCCAAAAGGAAGAGGCGATGGTGGTGATCAACCAAATCCTTTTGATGGGACCGCCCAACGCAGATCAATACCGTCAATTATTGATGCAGCTCCAGGCAGGCTAAGGAAACAGGCCCATGACCCGTCACCATGCGAAGCGTGTGACGGGTTTTTTGTAGGGGCAACCCTAGGTGCCCCAAAGGGGCAAAGTGCCCAGAATGGGTAAAGTGCCCCGAAGGGGTATGTGGTTGCCCACCCTTGTAGTTATCCACCCTTATACTCCTTCCAGGTAAAGACCAGCCTTACACCTACGAGGTCCCTTCTCAGAGCGAATGATCTGCGAATGAGCAGCACAGGATCAGTACAGGATGAGTACAGGATTACTACAGGATGACCGGGACGAATACGGGGAGATCAGGAAAAACAGGGCAAATTGCCCCAGAAGTAAGTAAAGCCCCCTTTTGGATTTTGCATTTTTTGCCAGCTCGTTTATTAGAAGACGCGGCTTGAATTTGAAAAGTTCCCGTATCCTTTGCGAAGCTTTCAGCGCTGCGCACGGCGCTGGGAGCTTCGCAATGATCTTATTCTGATTAACATAAGTTGCCTAACAGATCTTCCCTGCTCGAGCCGCCGTCCTCGGCGGCGGTTACCATGGAACACCAGCGCCATCCCTCGCACACGCCGCTAAGCGGTATGTGCGAGGGATGGCGCTGGGAACTTCGCGATGATCTTAGTAGCCATTGAGACCTTTTACCGAATCTGAATCTAAAAACTCATCGATAATGATAAGCGCGAAGGCAGTGCTATAATCTCAGCGACTTTGCGTTTGGAGAGAGAATACATGCCACAGACTCGTAACCACGCCGTGATGGGATGGCTTTTCGTCTTTGCCTTCATCGTAGCGTTTCTTGTCGTCTTCGGGGGCTTTGTCCGCCTCACCCGCTCGGGTCTTTCCATCACCGAATGGAATCCGATCAGTGGAGCAATACCGCCGATCGGCGAGCAAGCCTGGCTCAAAGAATTCGTTAAATACCAGCAAACACCAGAATTCCAGCAGATCAATTTCAATATGACACTGGAAGAGTATCAGTACATTTTCTATATTGAGTGGATCCATCGCTTCATCGCCCGCCTTGCAGGATTGGTTTATGCCATTCCCGTGTTCTACTTCCTTTTCAGGAAGACTATTCCGTTCAGGGAGTTTGGCATCTATTTTGCGATGGGCATGCTTTTCATTGCACAAGCCGCTGCAGGTTGGATCATGGTCTCCAGTGGGTTGATAGACCGCCCCTCCGTCAGCCACTTCGACTTGACCATCCATTTGCTCCTGGCCTTATCATTGCTCGGGCTGAGCCTGTGGACTGCGTTCGGGCACAAATATGGCTTTCCGGATAAGAGCAAAAAGGCAAAATGGTCATTGCCATCGAAACTTGCTCTGGTTTCATTTATCCTTCTCGTCATCCAAATCTCGTATGGAGGCATGACAGCCGGGCTCAAAGCAGGCCATGTTTCAGACACCTGGCCGTTGATGTTTGGAAAACTGGTCCCACCCAACCTTTTCAATTCATGGATCAATCTCTTCGAAACTCCGCAAACGATCGTCTTCGTCCACCGCTGGTTTGCATTTATGGTATTGATCTCAATCGCCTCTCTGTATTTCGCAGCCCGCAAAGAGAGCAGTACTGAGATTAACAATGGATTGAAGTGGTTGCTCGGATTGGTCAGTCTGCAAATTGTCCTGGGTATCTTGACAGTCATCTTACATGTAGAAATTCCAATTGCGCTCGCACATCAGGTCGGCGCCCTGGGGTTGTTCGCCCTGACCATCTTTTTTATCCACCGCTTGAGGGCATTGGATGGAGGCTTAGACTCTCATGTCTCAATCACAAGATGATGATTTCGAAAACAGATCAGAAGAAGGGCCTCCCGAACCATATAACAGTTGGGAAGAATACTTTGAAGATTTCGATTGTCAACTGGAGGAAGCACCGCGGATTACTGTCCGTCAACGGATAGGCAACCCAAAAATCCGCTCTGTTGACGAAGTACCGACTTCCGATCTCGAAGAGGAACTTAATAGACTGATTGAATTGCTATACGCCAACAACATCGTAATTGACTTTATTCATGATATTGATGAGAGGCAGGCGTATATCTTTATCGTAGAGGAATTATTGGACGAGACCATGGATGATATTCGCATCCCTGACATGTACAGCCATTTTATTTATGAGGACTTCCATCCAAATGACGAGGATGATATTGAGTTGTGGACAGGCGAATTTCTGGACGCTTTCTTCAAAGATGGACCAGAAGGCGATTTCATCTCCATCGGGGATCAAGAGTTATATGATGCGGCTGGTAATTCTATTCGCCAGGAAGAATTCAAACAGCAGATTGACGATTTTCATGCATTGTATTCCATCATCACAGAATTTAAATATGAAATCATTAATTTGAACATCCAGGGCGATTATTCAACCGTAGAAGTAGAAATCTGGTGGGCAGGCTTGAACACACACGAGCAAGCAATAATACGTAATCATGGTATTTCCACATTGCAGCTCAAGCGTAATCGCGATGTCGGTTGGGATGTGATTCAAGCAAAGATCGTAGGATGGAACAATTAATTGAAACAAAAGAGCATAAAGATTGAATCTCTTGTGCTCCTTTTTTATCGCTTTCGCCCTCCAGAAGACATTGCAAAACCGATCGTGCCAAACGAAAGCCCTGCAACCGAGGCACCCCAAGAAAAGAAATTTAGAAAGAATGTAGACTCAAGAACATGAATGATCATCAAAAAGGGCAGGACGATACCTAACAGCATCAGAAAAACGCCGAAGCTAAGAAGGAGGCGCGGAGAATTCATAAGTTACCTTCGCGCTGAGCGGAGTGCCGAATGCATTCCCTGGCACCGCCCGCCACTGCGAAGCGTCCCCGAAGCGTAGCGGAGTGGGAGGGCAGGTGTGGAGGCATGTAGTCGAAGCGCATGTTTCAATCCAACTTTAGAGTTCATGTTACGCACGCTTCAACTACGCTCTCACCTGCACAGAGCTATCCTGATATAACCAACATGCCACAAAATGCCCTGGTTCCGGTTCGAAATCCGGCGGGGATTTTACATCGCACAAACCCGCCATGAAATGCGGACAACGCGGGTGAAAGCGGCAGCCCGTTGGCGGGTTCACCAGGCTTGGTGGCTCACCGGGCGGCACTTCCTTGAACGATTCCGCATTATGGGCATCAGGATCCGAAGTCGCCGCGAGCAAAGCATGAGTATAAGGGTGTAATGGATTTTCAAGTAATCGGCGCGTATCCGCCTTTTCGATCAGATTGCCCGCATACATCACGAAAATCCGCCGGGAAAAATATTTTACCGTGGAAAGATCATGCGTAATATAGATCACAGACAGCCCATGTGATTCCTGAAGTACGCGCAGAAGCTTCAGGATTTCCACGCGCACCGAGGCATCCAGCATCGAAACAGGTTCATCTGCCACGATCAATTTTGGTTCACGCAGCATGGCGCGTGCGATCACAATGCGCTGCTGTTGACCACCGCTTAACATATGTGGAAATTTCTGCAGAAAATCGTCCACAGGATACATTTTCACTTCGCTCATCACTTTGTGAATACGCGCCAGTCGTTCTTCTTTATTCTTCATGCCGCTGACAATGAGCGGCTCCTCCAAAATCTTCTGAACATTCATGAATGGGGGCAGCGCGCCATAGGGATCCTGCTGAACATAACCGACTTTGAAACGATAATGCCGCAAACCATTTCCATTCAATTCAGATAGATTTTCGCCATCAAAAATCACTTCGCCGCTTGTCGGAATATTCAGCCCGAGGATCGTTTTCATGAGACTGGACTTGCCGCATCCCGACTCACCCACCACTGCTATTGTTTCACCTTCTTCCAGCTTGAAAGTGACCCCATCCACCGCTTTGACATAACCAGCATGACCGAATCCAAACCGCCTTAACTCATACCAGACGTGCAAATCCTGAATGGCCAGCAGGGGTTCAGGCCCATTTGTTTTCGGCGTATTCATTTTTACCTCTTGCATTTCAGTGATCATATGCACGCTCCTGTTCATTGTCATTGCGAGTAGCATTCGTCCCTGGCACGGCCCGTGATTTGCCTAGCAAATCAGGCAGGTGTGCGGCAAAACAATCTGCTGCTCCATGAGGAGCTTGATTCGCTCGCAATGACATCTACATCTTCTCCGTTGCCGGACCAAAACCTGTCTGCCCCGCACGCTTCGCGATTGAAACCGCCGCTACACACTAAGCATACAGCCAGCATTTGACCTTCCGCCCGTTCTTGCCGAGCATGGGCGGTTCTTCATCACACTTGTCAAACCTGAAGGGACAGCGCGCTTTGAAACGGCAGCCTGTTGGCAGGTCGATCAAACTCGGCGGTTGGCCCGTAATGAACATCGGGTCCGAGTCGCTGCGCAGACGCGGGACGCTCGCCATCAACATCTGTGCGTATGGATGCAGCGGGGCTGGGAAAAAATCCCTTGCGTGACCCACTTCCACAATTTGACCTGCATACATGATCGCAACTTCATCCGCCAATTCACTGGAAGTGGCAATATCATGTGTGATCAGAATAAATGAGGTGCCAAGCTCCTGCTTGATGCGCTTGAGAACATTCATGATATTGGCTTGCGTGAGCAAGTCAAGGGCCGAGGTCGGCTCATCCAGAACGATCAGGCTTGGGCTGGTGACGAGCGCCATTGCCAGCGCCACACGCTGGCGCATCCCGCCGCTTAGTTCAAAAGGATAACGCTCCAGAAAATCTTCGGGCACTCCCACGTGCTGGAACATCCGGCGTGCCAGATCGAGTGCCTCCTCCTTTTTAACACCAAGATGAACCATGGCAGGCTCAGCCACCTGGTCGCCCACTTTAATCACAGGATTGAGCGAATTCATCGCCGCCTGGGGCACCAGCGAGATTTCCGCCCAGCGCACATTCTGGCGAAATTGCTCTTCATCATATTTCATTACATCTGTACCTTGCAGGTAGACCTCCCCGCTATATTTTTCAACATTGCGCGGCAACAAACGTAGGATAGCTTTGGCTAGCGAGCTCTTTCCGCAACCTGATTCGCCCAGGATCACTACCGCACGGTTGCTGTCTAATTCGAAATCCACACCATCCACAGCCTGGACCGTACCGGAGCGAGTTTTGAAGTGCAGGACCAAATCCTCGATCTTGAGAAGTTTCTGCGGCACTGTGTTCATACATCCCTCAACTTTGGATTAAAGATACGATCCAGTGCGAACCCAAGCATGGCAAACCCCAGACCTGTGATCATCAGCAGGGTCGCAGGCTCCAGGATCCAATAGTAGTAGCCTCGATACAACGCGCCGTTGGAGTTGGCATCCTCAATGATCTTGCCCCAGGTCGGCAGGACCGGATCGCCCAGCCCGAGCACTGCCAGTGAGGCTTCCAGAAAGACAAAGGCAGGCACCGACGAGACCAGACCCGGGATCAATAACGGGATCATGCGAGGAATAAGATATAGAAAAACAATTCTCGGACTGCTGGCGCCATAGGCCCGCGCGGCTTCGATATACATCGACTCTTTCACTTGCACAAAGATCGAGCGATAGCTCTTGATCGCGCCGGTAAAGATACTCAATAGAATCGTCGCGCCGAGGATTACCCAGATACTGCGTGAATAAAACGTTCCGATCATAATGAGGATGGAAAGGAACGGCAGGACAAGGTTGATCTCGGTAATGCGCTGGATCAGCTCATCGATCCAGCCGCCGTACCATGTCCCTACAGCCGCGATCACCATCGTAAGAACAGATGTCCCCAGCGAGGCAATCAACCCGAACGCGAGCGCCACGGGCGCTCCCCACAATAAAGGCACAATCAAATCACGGCGCGCCTGATCAGTTCCGGCCAGCCCGTACACTTGTCCGTGAAAAACAAACTCCACATTAATGTCAGAATCGGCCTCGAAGGTTGCGCCTGTGATCAACAGTTGATACTTGCCTCGGATCAGTTTCCCTGTCTTCGGATCTGAAAATAATTCGGGGATGACATTATCCGTCCTAAGCTTGGCCTTTAACTTTTCATCCTGCGAAAAACGATAGGTTTGCTTTTGGTTAAGAGCGGTATTGACAATCCTGATTTTCCTGCCGTCGGGCGTTAACCACTCCACGGAGATGAATGGCTGCTTTTCCTTATATTTGGAACTGAGATACAGGATCATGTCCTGAGGAAAGTAATCGTAAGAAAAATCAAATGTGTAAGAGGCTTCGATCGTAGAGGGACCGGCAGATCCCGGTGTCACTTTCTTTGACATGGTTCCATCCGAGGTCCTGACCGAAAAGGATTCAGCGTATTTTTTCCTTGAAAAAAGGTTGATCCAGGCAGGTGGAGCAAATTTCGGATTTTGGTACCAGACTTCCTCTCCGCCGCGCCAGAGACGAATCGCTTCGCGATAGGGGATCTTGATCATGGCATAAACTGCGGTGAAAACGAGTAAGAAAACCACCAATATCCCCAGCAACGCAGAGGGATAGTAGAGCATCTTTTGGAAGGAATTCTTCAATGCATTCATGTTATTTCCCACCAACTTTTACCCTGGGGTCAACGAGAGCATAGATAAAATCAAGCAGGAATACCGTCATTGCCAGCAGGTAGGCGTAAATAATAGTGGAACCAACAATAATCGGGATATCATAAAGGCCGACTGCCTGGTATAAAGTCCGACCGAGCCCCGGCCACAGAAAAACAGTTTCGGTAATGGTTGCGCCGGTCCACAGGGTAATGATCAGAAGCGCGAAATTGGTAATGATGTTCGGCAAGGTAGGACGCAGGATATAGCGCTGTTCCACATCCCGCGCGGGAAGTCCTTTGGCTTTTGCCATCTCCACATAGTCTTCGCTGGAATAGATCAGGAAAAATGTGCGATAGTTATAGATACTGAGGAAGAAGGAACTAAGCACCAGCGAAAGGCCCGGCAAGGTCAAGTGTTTTAACAGGCTGAATGAATAATCGATCGTGTTCGACGGTGGAGGTGAATCCACCATGCCCCCAAAGGGCAGAATCTTAAGCAGCGCGGCAAAGATCAGGATCAGGAAGATGCCATAAAACCAGGGAGGCACCGCCGAAGTAGGCGAAAGCGCCACAACCAGCTTGTCCCAAAAGTTTCCATAACGGCGCGAAAGATTCAGGGCCAGCAGCACGCTCGAAAAGAATAGAAATAGTTGAGAGATGCCCATGAGCAAAAGCGTGGCCGGTAGTCGTTCCAGCAGAATCAGGCGGACTTGTTTGGAGCCGCTGTCACTGGTCATATTGATGGCGCGTCCCAATTGCAGGGTCAATGCATTGGATAGATAACGAAAATTGCGGATCGCCACCGGTACATTCAGCCCCACACGCTCTTCCTCAGCCGCAATTCGCTCATCGATCAATTTTTGCCGGACCGCAGGGGCCATTTTTAGGAATGCAGGATTGCCGAGAATCGATCCTGTTACACGGTCATGGATTTCGCCCCTCATGATCTGATCTACAAATCCCCCCATGTTGGCGATCAAAATCGTCAGGTAGATGCCGATCACAACAGTGACAAATAGAGTCAATAATCGTAGCACGACGTAGCGAAATACACGCGTGAACGTCCTCTCATGCTGTGCTCTTTTTAATACCGCGTTTTCTAAAGATGGCTGGGCTACTGCTGTCATAGGATCCTCACAATCTTACTTAAGGGCCAGTCAGGGGTAAGGCAAATCACCTTACCCCTGTTTTCGGCCCTCAGCTCAAGCTACTGAACAGCGACAAAATCAAGTGAAGTGAACGATGGAACTGCCACAGGGATCGGCACAACTACAATTTCAAGTCTCGAGGCACCAGACGGCAATTTCGAGGTTGAATCTGCACTCAGCGTTACCTGATAGTGACCATCTTCAGCCGGTGTGGCGTCACCAACTTCTGCCACCGCACCGGTTGCATCGTAGAGAATGTATTTCACTTTCTGAATGTCAGACTGCGGATAGGCCTGATCCTTGAACGATACCGTTGCATCGAAGACCGTCTCTTCCCCCGCTTTGACCTGCGCCGGGCCATCCAGAGCGGTCTCAGCCAGTTTCGGCTCGCTGAACATTGCCCAGCGATTGGAAAGGTCTACGAAATCCTTATTCTGTTTGAGTACAAGGGATTTCTCCGTTGTGAATACTTTATCCAGGTAGTAGGGGCCCGTTCCCACCCAGAAATGACCATGCTCCTGGTACCATTTCTTCAGGTTTGTATAGCGCAAGTCGGCCTCATCCTTGGTGATATATTGACCAAGAGTCGGCTCAAAGGGAATGTAAGATTCGCCTTCGGCCTGATCGAGATACTTGGAAAGGATCTCGAGGCTGGGGCCGCCTACCCAACTGGTATTTTCAACTTTCAATTTATCGGCTTTATCCTGGGTATAGGCGAGTTCCTTATTAGCTTCCGCCAAATTCGAAACGGCCAGGATCTCCCAGCTATTCTCACCCTGGAGACCATAAAGATTCTGGGGCCACAAAGTCAGGATATCCAATTCAGCGTCTGCATTGTAAGAGTCGCTATAGGCCTCGATCGTTAACGGATTGGTCGAAGTAATTCGATAACCCTTGAAGGCTTGCAGTGTCGCGTCGATGCTCAAGGCAAGAGATTCATCGTAGATCGGGCTTTCCTTCTTGGCAGGATCGAGACTCTGGATCATATTCATCACGAAATCACCGACCGAGAGCGGACTACCATCATGCCATTTGATCGTGTCAAATAGATCGGCAGGATAGGTCACGACACTTTTGACGTTGGCAGTTGTGCCGTCCGGGAATTTCTCCGCGGCAGTGATCCACTTCTGATTTTTCGCATCCCAATCCACCCATGCATCCGGCGGAACGTCGATCTGCGGCGCCGTCTTGACGGTCAGCCAATCGAGAGTTTGATGGATCGGCAGCCCTTCCTTGTAGGTCAACTCAGCGCTTGCAATTCGTTGAGGATATGCCAAACCCGTATAGGGATCTGCCATCAAACCGCCGGCGCCAACAGTATTGGATGTACCCTGGGTGGTGGCGCGCATGATGGCGGAATCCCACAGCCAGTTGCTTCCGGCAACGGTATTCCACGGCTGGGTAAAGAGATCGTTCGTGCCGACCTTCATTACGCCGCCTTCCTTATCCTTGAAGCGCAGGTTATAAGGACCCACATTGGCAGCTTCGTAACCCAAAGCCAGATCCCAGGTGACCTGAACCTTATCGCTGTATGGGGAATAGGTTTGCTGATCGATCGTCCATACGAACAGTGAATCTTCCAGGGCGAGTTCCAGTCCGCGCGACATCATCTGATCGCGCTGCTCCTTGCTGGAGAAATTACCCTGCGCCAGATCATCGCCAATTTTCTGGAATTCTGGATCTGCGACGTTAGAAATAAAAGGCTCGCTCGCCTGGACACTTGTGTTGAGATAACTTTGCTGGAGTAGGGCACGCTCATCGCGCGGGAAGCCGCCGGGAGTATAGCCCGCGGTATAAAGACTCCATTGCCCATCCTTTGCCGGAGTGCCCAGCCAAATGGGAAAAGCTTCCGATGATTTCTTATATTGGCGATCCACGGTAAACCCGACGGTCTCCAACTGATTTGCCACATAATCGCCCATCGGTTTGCGTGTGCCATCTCCATCCGGGCGAATCAGGAAGATCAGATTAACCGGTTTGCCCTTGTATTGCCATTTACCGTCCGAACCAAGTTCGGCACCCAGGCTGGTCATTTCAGTGTTGATGATTTCCTTGGCCTTATCAGGGTTATAGGCATATTTAGCTTCCAGTTTTCTGGCAGTTTCAATCAGGTTGGTATATTCTGTCAACTGGGTGGTGATTGGGAAAAGTTTGGGCAAAGAACCGCCCGCATAGATTTCCTGATTCAGATAGTTGCGATCAATTAACCAGTTCAACGCTTCACGGATTTTACGATCGGAGAAAGGATTCAAAACATTCGTATCCGTGAATACGGCAGGATTTAGGCTGATACCGTAATAAGCGCCCGCTGATTTCGCGCTGGGAAGTCCCGCATCCTTAATCGCTGGATATGCATCTGAAGCAAGTGTGAAGGAATAAAAGTC
>DATGYJ010000523.1:0-26825 GCA_035298105.1 Anaerolineales bacterium
GGCTAAATCATCTCGGAATCGATATTTCTGCCGGGGAAGGTGCTCCGGTCTACGCAGCGGATAGCGGTGTGGTCACGATGGCACAGGGTGGCTACAACTATGGTTACGGTAACGTGATCCAGATCGATCATGGGAATGGCTACTCAACTGTCTATGCTCACTTGAGCGCGATATTCGTAGGAGTATGTCAAAGCGTGAGCGCCGGTCAGCAGATCGCCACAGCAGGAAATACCGGCAACTCAGAGGGCGCCCACTTGCACTTCGAAGTGCGTCAGAGTGGCGGTTTTATCAATCCATGGTTTGTCCTACCTTAATAGCAGGGGCGACCCTTCATGCTCATCTTCGATGATTTAGCCATGCGCCCTTCGAGCTAGCTGCAATCTGCTCGAGCAGGCGGCGGGTCGCCCTTTACAATTCCCTTCCATGAACCAGAGCGAATTGACGAAAGCGCTTTCGAAACTCCCGGCAGAGTTGGGTGATATACGCTATTTTGATTCCATTGGCTCGACGAACAATGAAGCCCTGGCCTGGGCAACGAGTGGCGCCAAAGACTTGTCACTGGTGATCGCGGATGAACAAAGAGCGGGACGCGGACGTCTCGACCGGAAATGGTTTACACCTAAGGGAACCGCACTTGCCTTTAGCTTGATCCTGCGCCCTACAGCCCAGGAAAGACCATATCTCACGCGGACTGTGGGCCTGGCAGCCCTTGCCATAACTGATGCTTTGCAGGCGCGTGGACTGGTCGCACAGATCAAATGGCCCAATGACGTCTTATTGAATGGCCGCAAAGTGGCCGGCATCCTGGTCGAATCCGTGTGGTCAGGTGAAGAAGTGGATTATGTAGTGATCGGTGTCGGCATCAATGTACTCCAAGGGGCGGTGCCATCTGCCGACCTAATCCAATTCCCTGCTACTAGCCTCGAGGCGGCGCTTGGCTCTGACGTTGAGCGAGAGAAAGTTTTGCGCGATATCCTGGCCGGGATCATGACCCTGCGTCCACGCCTTGGCACTGATTCTTTTATCACTGCGTGGGAGAAAGCGCTCGCATTTCGTGGCGAGCAGGTTCAGATTGAGACAGGCAGCGGAACCCTTATCAGGGGCAAACTCCTGGGGCTGGAATCTGATGGAAGTTTGAAATTAAGCGACGAACAGGGCAAATCCATAACAGTACGATTTGGGGATGTGCGCCTGCGACCGTATGGGTGAGCACCCGTGATATACTTCCCTGCGAGGTAAAAATGTTTGATAATTTACGTGAATCAGCCGCATCTTCGTTCTACGAAGAAGAACAGAATGATCTCTATAAAGAGCCTGTTGCCAAGACTGCTGCGAGCCGCCGCAGCAACGCACGTTTCCTGGGTATGACCGCGCAGCAGAGATTTCTCATTTCGGTCATGCTGATGTTCACCGTTTGCATTATCGGGACCCTGGCAATGTTTGTATTAGGGAAAATGTCGCTGTTTTAGGAAATCTCGCTGTGGTCGCTGGCCCGGTGCCGGGGAATCCGGACCTATAAATAGAAATGCTTCTCAAAGCCTGAATAAAAGTCCAGTGGCGCTGTTGGCGCCACTGGACTTCACTTTTATATTAGCTGTGGTTGTGGTTCTTCCACTTTTTCATCACCGTTGAGTTGGGCACCCGCCTTTTTCAAATCCTCAGCTGCGATACGGGCGACCGTTACTACACTATCACCTGGTTGGGGTTTGATGAGATGTACCCCTTTGGTGGCGCGGCCTGCCAGTCGGACATCCTTGTTCTTGATCCTGATTGCAACGCCATTTGCCGTGATAATCGTCAGGTCATCTGCTTTTTGAACCACCCGCGCCGCCACAATCTTGCCGATCTCATCCAAAGCCTTCTGGTCAATGGTGGAAATTCCGTTTGTCGCCCGTCCTTTGGGAGAATAGGCCTTCAGGGGCGTTTGTTTACCAAAGCCGTTGCTCGTGAGCACCAGCAGGGAACCGTCCTTCTCGACCACGTCCATGCTTGTGACACAATCATCAGATTGGAGGCGGATCGCCTGCACACCGGCCGCCTGGCGTCCCATGGCACGGATCTTGTTTTCGCTAAAGCGCAGAGCCTGGCCCCGCTCGGTGACAAAGATCACTTCATCATTACCGCTCGTCAAACGCGCCCAACCAAGCTGGTCGCCTTCTTCCAAAGACATCGCGATCAGACCGGAGGGGCGAACCGCGGCGAACTCTTCCATCACCACCCGTTTGACTTTTCCACGCAGCGTTGCCAGTACACAGAATCCATGTGCCGAGAAATCCGAGACGGCAATTGCGGCAGTGACACGCTCATCGGGACCCAGCGCCAGCACATTGACCAGCGGAATACCCTTTGCCGTCCGATCAGCGTCCGGGATCTGGTAAACCTTCTCGGAATAGACCTTACCCCGATCTGAGAAGAACAACATCGTATCCAGGCTGCGAGCCGGGATGAGCGCTACGACTTCATCTTCCTCTTTGGTGGTATGCCCCATCACACCCCGTCCACCCCTGCTTTGCGAACGGAACACAGAAGCCGCCACACGCTTGATGTATCCACGCGCCGTGAGACTGATCAAGACCGCTTCATCCTGAACCAAATCTGCTTCACTGAGCGTTTCTGTCGCATCCGCGGCGATACGGGTGCGACGGTCATCGCCATATTTGTCAGCGAGATCACGCATATCGTCCTGAATAAGTGCCAGGATCTTCTTTGGATGCGCAAGTAAATCCTCAAGTCGAGTGATCTGTTCTGCAACTTGTTTATGTTCTTCTTCGATTTTCCAGCGCTCGAGAGCCGCCAGCCTGCGCAACTGCATATCCAGGATTGCCTGGGCCTGGATTTCACTCAATTTGAAGCGCTTGACCAGGTTTTCCTTGGCAATATCGGCATCGTCGGATTCACGGATAGTTCTGATCACTGCATCCAGGTTGGCAAGCGCAATCAGATAACCATCCAGAATATGCTGGCGAGCACGGGCTTTCGCCAGCTCAAAATTCGTGCGGCGGACAATCACCGTCTGGCGATGTTCAATGAAAATCTGTAAAGAACGCTTCAGCGACAGAGTACGCGGCTCGCCATCCACCAACGCCAGTAATTGCACGCCGAACGTGGACTGCAGAGCCGTGAATTTATAAAGTTGGTTCAAAACCTTCTTCGGCTGGGCGCCGCGCTTGAGCTCGATCACAATGCTCATACCGCGCTGATCCGATTCATCGCGCATGTCAGAGATCTGGTCGATCTTATCGGCACGTACCAGTTCAGCAATGCGCTCGATCAGGCTGGCTTTATTAACCTGGTACGGGATTTCCGTAATAATGATCTCGTGCCTGCCGCTTTTGCCTTCTTCAATATGTGCCACGCCGCGTACGACCAGACGGCCCCTCCCGGTCCCATAGGCAGCCTCGATCCCTTCACGGCCAACAATAATACCGCCCGTCGGGAAGTCCGGCCCCGGAACGCGCTTCATCAATTCTTCCAGGGGGATATCATCCATCGTATCGTAGTTGTCGATCAGAAAGATGATGGCATCCGTCAATTCACGCAGGTTATGGGGCGGGATGTTGGTTGCCATACCGACCGCGATCCCGGATGTGCCATTGAGCAGCATATTCGGCACGCGGGCAGGTAAGACCAGAGGCTCTTCCAGAGTGTCGTCAAAGTTGGGGCCGAAGTCGACCGTATCCTTCTCTAGATCGGCGAGCAGCTCTTCGGCTAGCTTGTGAAGGCGGGCTTCCGTATAGCGCATGGCAGCCGGAGCGTCGCCATCCACAGACCCAAAGTTACCCTGTCCATCCACAAGCAGGTAGCGCATGGAGAAATCCTGAGCCATCCGTGCCATCGTCTCATAGACAGCCGAGTCACCGTGCGGGTGGAATTTACCCAGCACTTCACCGACAATACGAGCAGATTTCTTATAAGGGGTATTCGAGCGGATGCCCAGCTCATGCATCGCATACAAAATACGGCGATGGACGGGTTTCAACCCGTCCCGGGCATCGGGCAGAGCTCGCGCCACGATCACGCTCATGGCGTAATCGAGATACGCCTCTCGCATCTGGGCATCTATATCAACTTGTTGGACATTTCCGGTTTGAATGTTCTCTTCAGCCATAACTTTCTCTTTACCGCTTCTCTGATAAATTACTAAACTTTTGGAGACAATTTAGAAGCAAGAATCAAACTTCTGGTTTAGTGACTTATGCGGTACTTTGTAAGATGGGGTATCGGCATTAAAAAGACACGAAGGACGAGATTCTGTGACTCCGCGTCTTAACTAATGAAGGATATGCCTGATTTACTCTAATTATACCACCCGGCTCCCTTTGTTTCTTTCGCAAATCTGCAAGGAAATGTCCGAATTCTACGCTGAAAATCTACCAGCGAAGCTGACAATGAGGCGCTCCGATACAAGAGAAAGCAGGATTTTAGCGAGTCGAGGGGGTGGCAAAGGGGAACTCCCCCGCCGGAAAAAATGGGGGCTGCGCCAACGATCGCAATGCAAACAAAAACTCGCTTTTCAGCGAGTTTTGTGTCGTATGCCGAAGGTGGGACTTGAACCCACATGAGGGAACCCTCACTACGCCCTGAACGTAGCGCGTCTGCCAATTCCGCCACTTCGGCTTTTTTTCTGCGGGTTGAATTTTATCTCAAAGGCTATTTTTGTCAACCTGAACACCAGGCTTTGTTAGCCCAAAGTAGAAATGTCCCTTTTCGAAGGCGCGAGAAATTGCTCACTCGTATTCTTTCCATCCCTTCCGTTATTCAAACCGATGGCAAAGAGCAGAGCGAATGAGCCCCGAAAGAGCAGTACGGGATCACTACAGGATCAGTACAGGATTAGTACAGGATTGCCGGAGGAAGTACAGGGACCATCAGGAGAGAATGCCGCTTGTCCGCCGCCCTAAAGATTCATAAAACAAGGTTCTTCCTGGAATAGACGTACGAATGGTCGCAGCAGTTCCCGTTTCAAGCCAAAGAGCGGGGCTAAGGTTCAGGCAAAAGCCCGTTTAGAAATTCTCGTACACGGAGCTCATGGATTTGACGGGTTTTCCATCCATGTAAGAACGAATCCGTGTGTTCCATGGAATCCGTGTACCAACCGCGGTTTTGTCAAACGACTGTGCAAAGGCCGTATCCATTTCATAACAAAGCATTGACAAATCAGAACATTCGTTCTATATTTGAATAAATGAAGTTGAAAGTCTATATTCAGCCGAAACCTAACAAACACATTTCAAACGCATTTCAGTACTGTTAGGGGATACAACTTTATCGATGAAACAACGTTAATAGATATAGAGAAAGGAGGATTTTATGTTTATAGTTGTTGCATCAATTCTCTTGCTCCTGTTCCTCGCCCTCGCAGGCGTGGACCTGCTCATCTCGAACCTCAATTCGGATGAGTTGAGCAACATGGGTGTCGAGAAGAAATTATGATAGATGATACCCATCGCCCTTAGCCCGATGCCACGCCTTATGGCGAAAGCGGCAGTCGGGCTTTTTTTATTTAAACAACCTACTCTGCCAGTGTTGGGGTGGTCTATGGTGGAGATTTGCTCGTTGGCGATCTTTGTGGTGAAATGGTTTTCTCAAGCAGGTATAATTAGAGAAAATTTTCACTGAGGCGGCTCATGGATTTCTCCCTCTCCCAAGAACATCAAATGACACAAAAAATGGTGCGAGATTTTGCTCAAAAAGAGATCGCGCCCGTCATAAAAGAGTATGACCGCAAGCAAGAGCCGATCCCGTTTGCGCTCGATCGTATGGGCAAGCTTGGCATTCTCGGTCTGCCTTTCCCTGTCCGCTATGGCGGTGCAGGCATGGATTACATCGCCTGGGGGCTCACCTGCGAAGAACTGGAAGCGGTGGACACCTCCCTTCGGGTGGTGATGTCCGTCCATACAGGGTTGTGCGGGATGACGGTCTTTCAATGGGGAACTGAAGAGCAGAAGGAGAAGTTTTTAGTTCCTCTGGCAGCCGGCGAAAAGATTGGGTGCGGGGTCTTTACAGAGCCAGGGATGGGCTCCGATGTGGCGGCAATGCGGACATCTGCGAAACGGGATGGGGACGCTTACATTCTGAACGGCGAAAAGATGTGGATCTCCCTCGCCACGAAAGCGGACCTCGCATTGGTCACCGTTAAAACGAACCCCTCTGCCCGGAAGCCTTCTGAGGGGCTCTCCTCCTTCATTGTTGACCTGCATAGTTCAGGCGTGACCTGCGGCGACATCCATGGCAAGCTGGGCGTACGGGCCGGCTCAACCGGATGGATCAATTTTCAGGATGTAAGAGTGCCTGCTGAAAATCGCATCGGCGAAGAAGGCGAGGGTTTCAAGATCACGATGTCGGCTTTCGACCATGGACGCTACACCGTCGCCTCAGGCGCAACCGGGATCATCCGTGCCTGTCTCGAAGCGAGCGTGAGATACGCCCGGACCCGCACCACCTTTGGCAGACCCATCGCCGAGCATCAGCTCATCCAGGAAAAGATTGCCCAGATGGCGCAGGATTATGAGATCGCGCATCTGCTCTATCTGCAGGCCGGCTGGATGCAAAATATGGGCAAACGTAATACCCTACAGACCTCTTATGCCAAGAAATTCGCCACGGAAGCTTCCTTCAACGCCGCCAACGAAGCGATCCAGATCCATGGCGCCTATGGCTTCAGCGATGAATACGATGTAGAACGCTATCTGCGTAATTCCAGAGGTGCAGTCATTTACGAAGGCAGTTCTGAGATCCAAGCTCTTATTCAATCTGGCTATGCGCTAGGAGAAAGGGCTGACAGGCCTTTACGCTGTGAACTCCCCGCTTATGATGAGGCTTTCTGGCAAGGATAAGAATGGATATTGAACCCCTGCATACAAAAATTGACAAAACCATCCAAACGAGAGTTGGCTCGATTGTATTGGAAAGCTCTGATCGATTCCCGCGCAGTGAGTGCAACTTGTATTGTATTGCTTCGAATGGCAAGATCCTGTGGAAAGCAGAAAAGCCCAATCCCGATACGCTTTACTCTCGGGTCCGGCTGAATGAAGACGGGACCACGCTTTCAGCCTATACCATCGGCGGGCATGCGTGTGACCTGGAGCTGAGCACAGGCAAATTGATCAGCCAGACCACGATCAAGTAATGGGCGATAAGAATATGTTCATTCAGGAAAACCGCACCAAACGAAAACTCCAAGCTGGTCAACCGGCTTATGGCGTGATTTCCACTTCAGATGATCCGCAGCTCGCCGAGTTATTCGGCCTGTCCGGCTTTGACTTTTATATGTTGGATGCCGAACACGGACTGATTGACCCGCTCCAGGCTGCCAACGTAATTCGAGCCTGTGAGCTTGTCAACATGACACCCCTGATACGGATCGGATCAAAAGATCCAAAACTCGTACTCCAATACATGGACGCGGGAATGATGGGGGTGATGATGCCGGGGCTTGAAACTGTAGAGGAAATCCGAATGCTGGTCGAGGCCGTGAAGTATCCACCGCTTGGAAAACGCGGGATGGGATTGACCCGGGCTTCCGGTTATATAGCAACTGGAGATGAAGCGATTGAATATATTGACTTCACCAATGACCAGACCATGGTTATTCCACAATTTGAAGACGCCGCTTTGATTGACCACTTCGAAGAGATGATCTCCCAGCCTGGTGTGGATGTGGTGGTCATCGGACCGCGCGATCTATCGCTCAACATGGGCTTCCCCGATGGACCGAACCATCCCGAAGTACAGGAAATGATCGACCGCGTGGTTGCGCTCTGCAAAAAGGCCGGTGCAGCGACTGGGATCACAGCGGCGACACGTGCCGATTCGGCAAATCAGGTTGCCCGCGGCGCGATGATGATCCTGACAACTCCTCAATGGGTGATATTCTCCGGGGCAAAGGATTTTCTCTCTACTTAGAAAATGCCAAATATCCAGCCCACCATTGGATTTGTTCTGGTCTTTCTGCTTTTCAGCCTGCTGTTCATTCGCAATACGTACAAAGTCTGGTTCAAAACAGATGCGTACTACCAGGATATTTATAATAGTCTCGCACATGAACCCTCGCTTTATCCGTTCAGGGAGTTCTTCCTGAAGCGGATGGGTAACAAGCCGCGCTGGGTACTCTGGCAAAAGGCATTCAGCCTGCTCGGATTGATTTCTGTCGTTGCAGCCGATGTTTTGGTTTTTAGAGCATACATAAGCTAGCTCGTCATTACGAGGCCATTGTTCTTCTGCCCGAAGCAATCTCGCCTGTAGCAAATGGGATTACTTCCTTACAGGACTGCCGCTCTGCGGCGTCCGCAATTGTCGTAGCGCTGACGAGAGCTGAGGTAGGAAAAATCGTAAATCGTAAATCTGAAATCGTAAATCCAATCAAGGAGGAGTCTCTTGAAAATCATTGCCTGTATCAAGCAAGTGCCCGACTCGGAGGCGAAAGTGAAAGCCGAGGGCGGGAAAGTCTCGTGGGGAGATGCTCCGCTGGTGATTAACCCGTTTGACGAGTATGCGGTGGAAGGTGCGCTCCAGCAGAAAGAAGCTCAGGGCGGCACGGTCACTGCGCTGTGCATCGGACCCGAATCGGCCCGGGACGCGCTCAAGCACGCCCTGGCGATGGGCGCAGATGACGCCATCCTGGTTGCGGACCCTGCACTCGAAGGGATCGACACGCAGGGTGCCGCACGTATCCTGGCAGCTGCGATCAACAAGATCGGAGGCGTAGACATGGTTATCTTTGGCCGCCAGACACTGGACAACGGCTCAGGTCTCACCTCCGCACAGACCGCGCGTGTTCTTGGATGGCCGATGCTTGGGCTGGCAGGGCAAGTCAAGGTCCAGGATGGAAACGTGAGTGTTGACCGGGTGATCGAAGAGGGCCGGCAAGCCGTCAACGCGAAATTGCCCGCCGTTCTCAGTGTTGTGCAAAGTATTGGTGAGCCACGCTACCCGTCGTTCATGGGTATTCGCAAAGCCTCGAAAGCCACGATCCCGGTCTGGTCCCTGAGCGATTTAGGGACAAGCACACCCGCAGCCATCGTCAAGCGCACAGAATTGATGACGCCGCCGGCCCGTGAAACAGCGGTGGAGATCATCACAGGCGAAAGCCCCGCTGAGATCGCGGACCAGCTCGTGGACAAAATCCTTGCGGAGAAAGTGCTATGAAAACATTGGTTTACATCGACCACTTCAAGGGCGAAGTCCAGCCTGCCTCCTGGGAAGCACTCGGGCTTGGCAAGTCTTTGGGCTCTGTCAGTGCCATTGTCTTTGGCCCAGATGTCGACGCGATCTCAAAGAATGCATTTGAATATGGCGCAGATGAAGTGCTCGTGGCAGATGACCCGGCGCTGACCGATTACCGCGCTGAACCGTATGCTTCCACCCTCTCAGCGCTTGTTACTGCCCAAAGCCCGGACTTGATCCTGTTTCCAACGACGACACGCACCCGCGAGCTTGCCGCGATGGCTGCGGTTGATTTGAATACTGGCGTATTGACGGATGTGACCGGGCTCGAGGTCAACGGCAATGAAGTAATTGCCACACGCCCGATTTACGAAGGCAAGTTGCTCGAGAAGAGCGTCTGCTCAGGCAAGCCGGTCATCGCAACGATCCGGGGGCGCGCCTTTCCCAAACCTGAAGCGGACACGAGCAAAACAGGCACAGCGACAAAAGTGGAAGCCAAATCCGAGGCGTTGACAACAGTCGCAGGATATTCCGCTTCTGAAAGCGCGGTCAATTTGGGTGACGCCGGTGTGATCGTCTCTGGTGGACGAGGCGTTTCGAATAATCCATCCCTGCAGCCGCCTGCCGGCATGGATGAAAAACAGGCTGAACTGTGGCGCGCTCAACAGGGCTTTGCGCTGATTACGGAGCTGGCGAATGTGCTGGGCGGCGCTGTTGGTGCCTCGCGTGCAGCTGTGGATGGGGGCTACATTCCCTATTCCCATCAGGTGGGTCAGACCGGAAAAGTCGTGACACCTGATCTGTATATCGCCTGCGGCATCTCGGGCGCCATCCAGCACCTGGTCGGGATGAGAAATGCCAAGCTGATTGTGGCGATCAACAAAGACTCCGATGCCCCCATCTTTAGGCAGGCCCGTTATGGTGTGGTGGGTGACCTGTTCCAGATTGTCCCTGCAGTCACGGAAGCCTTCAGGAAAAAGCTGGGAAAGTAGACGAGTACACAGATAAACAGGTAGACAAGACCTTCGGGTGTTCTGGCTCGGAGGTCTTTTCATAGGACTTAACATGAAAAAATACAATCTCGGCATGATCGGCGCAGGCATGTATGGCAAGGTGCTGATACGCTGCTTCAGGCAGGACGAGCGCGCCCAGGTCCTCTGGGTCAACAGTGCCAGTGAAGCGACGACCAGGGCAGCCGCGCAGGAATTTGGCATCGAACACTGGACGCTGGATTATCGCGAGATATTGGCTGACCGGGCAGTAGATGCAGTGGTCATTGCTACGCCGCCCTACTTACATGCAGAACAACTGACCGCCGCACTCTCTGCGGGAAAGCATATCTTGATCGAAAAACCCCTGGCCGAGTCGCCGGAGAGTGTCAAGCGGATCGTTGCAGCAGTCGAACAAGCGCCTGCCCAGGTCGTGCTCGATGCTTCCTGCCGCCATACGCGCTTGACGCGAAAGTTCGAGTTTGTCAAATCCATCATTGACAGCGGCAAGCTGGGCACGCTCTATCACATCCACCATAATCACCTTTCCCGCAGCACTTTCATTGAATGGAATCCGAGCGGCGCCTGGGCAATGAATAAGAAGCTCGGCGGCGGAGGTCCCTTCATTGACTGGGGAGTTTATGATCTCTCGTTCCATCTCGGCCTGCTGAATGATGAGCCACAATTAAAAACGCTGCGCAGTTTCAGCCGTAATGACCTGCGGGATATGAGCAAGCTGGTGCCCTTCAGCGATATCGAACAACATGGCGCTGCGTGGCTGGAGTTTGATACCGGATTGACCTATTACTATGAGCGCGGCGCTGGGGTACATGCTGAAACTCCCAACGAAACGCGCCTGTACGGCACAAAAGGCGGGCTACGCTTCCAATTCCCCAGCTGGGATTCGAATGAAGTGGAATTCTTTTATACAGAAAACGGCGAGACGCGCAAGGAAATTCTGACCGTAGACACTGCCGGCGCCCCAGATGACAGCCTGGCGCTGACTTCCCATTTCCTGGACTGCCTGGACGGCAAAGCCGAACCCCTTATGCCAATCCAGCGGGCAGCCAAGCACATGGAGATCTTATTCAAGATATTAGGAGGATGAAGCATGGCCGATCAATGAAACAAGCACTGCGCCAATGCAGGAAGCCTGCCAGCGTTTCATCACATACTCCTTTGAAACGTTATGAACAAATCCTATTTCGTTCCACGCACGGCCCAGGCCCGGGCTACAAGTGGAATCGATCCATCCAAGGCAAATGGCATACTATTGTAGATACGCTGCCGCAGCCGAGCGCGCTGCTCTTCATTCAACGAGATCACATAGCCAGGTGCGGGTCCCTGGCCGCCCAAAAACGGTGTCCAGTAATCATCAAAACTCTTGAAATCGGTCGATATGTCGATGGGCTGAACTTCAATTTGAAAGAGTCCGGCATTTTGAAACAACTTTTTTAATGGATCGGGATTACAGAGTGGAAAGCGCCTGCCCTCGTCGAGGTCACGAGCCATGGGGTCCAGGGCCGTGGCTGCGTTCCAGAAATGACGCATCATTTGCATCTTGCCTGCATAATCCCAAACATAGAGTGCGACCCTTCCACCTGGACGTACCACACGGGTCATTTCAACGATCATCTGATCAGGCTGCGGCACAAAGTTCAACACCAGGCCGGAAACTGCCGCATCAAACGTTGCGGACTCGATTGGCAGCCTGTGTGCATTGCCAATCTCAAATTCAGCCCGGGGATCGTTCATGTGATTGCGCACAAATTCCACGTAGCCCTCAGAACGGTCAATACCTTTCACTTTTTGGGGGTTTGCTCGATCCAGAATAGTGTGTGTAAGTGCACCGGTGCCACAGCCTACATCCAGCCATTGACTGCCTTCCGGCACAGCCAGCCATTCGATGAATTCTTTGGCGGCCACTCGACTCCAACGACCGACATAAGGCTCATAGGAATCCCCGCTGGCCCAAACATCCCCGGTAGCATCGTTTTTACCCATAATGAAACTCTCCGTGTATTGATAAACATGCAGATCTCTGCTTGATTATAACTATAAGACCAAGGCGGTGGAATCAAAAAGCCGAAGGCAAAACCCTTCGGCTCTTTCGTTGCGAAAATGATTTACCGGCGCCAGGACGGCATGGACCAATCAGTATCAAGTGAAAGGCCGGGAGCTTGAACGATACGCTGAGCTAATGTTTCCGAATCGACTGCGAAGAGATGTCCACCCGTCGGGCTGGTCGTCTCACTGATCAGCAAAAACTTCCCGTCCGGAGAGAAGAGCACTCCGCCGACCGTGACACCTCGGTAAACCTGTTTCAAGCCCGTCCCATTCCGATCGATCACATACACATCCGCGCTCGGATTGTTGTTCTGCACATAATCGATGGAATACGCAAATGCCAGGCGATTGTTATCAGGAGACCATACGATCGGATATAGCGACCCACCCGTAAAACTTGCAAGTTCAGCCGGGTTGGCGCCATCAGCTTCGGTTACGAAGATTGTATGTTTCTGACTATCGTAGTTATAGTCATCGTACGCCAGCCAGGCGCCATCGCTGGAAGGCGTGAAGACAGCCTTAGTAAGTAGTGTTTTGAACATCGGCTCCACGTGCCCATCTGCAATGCGCAGCAAATACACTGTGCCCTCCTTCCCGGGTTTTGCCGAACGCAGGATGATATTTCCGCCGATCCAGCCATCCATTACGTACGGACGTCCATCAGCCGGTAAACTGCTGGAGGCGGTCAGGTTCTGCAGCCCGGAACCATCGCGCTGGACCACATAAATACCCTCACCACCCAGGCCATCCTGCACGCGGAAGGCTATCCACTTTCCGTCCGGCGACCAAAACGGTGGATCGATATACGCATATTCGAACAAGGAAGTCCATGTTTTGGCGGCCGGGTCAAACAACCATAACTTATAAGGTGTACCATTTGGGTCATCGGGATAGGCAAAGGCGGCAAAGCCTCCATCCGGCGACCAAGTTAGAGCCGTCAATGAAAAATTGAATGGGAACGGCGTGACCACAGTCTCCAATGGTGGACACCCTGCCAAACCGACCACACATAATCCTGGCAACCGCACCAACTGGGCAGCTTGGCCCGCCTGGTGCGGCAATGTGAAGAAATACAGCTCACCCAGCGCGTCTTTTCCGGTGGAAGCAGTTGTTCCTGCTTCGGCAGGTTCACCCGCCCCGCCGGTGACATCGCCAAATTGCGGCAGTGTTGAGGGCGCACCGAAAAGCGCATCGGCAAAGACATCGTCAAAGACCACCTGATTGACAACACGTTCCCCCACCACATCCTTCCCTCCGCCCTTACCAAATTCCTGTAACTTTAGAATGACGGCCGTTTCGGTATCCAGCCACATGCGCCATTGAGGTAAATCAGTTCCGGTGCGAGTCCATTCCACGATCAACGTCTCACGCCCGGCGATCTTTTCAATACCGGTGGGTTGATAGACTCCCTGGTCAGTGGCATAGTTTGAGGAAAGGGCGATTTCGCTGAGCGGCGTCCCGATCTGTCCCCAGAGCAGGTGCGGACTCGAATCGGCAGGAGCGTCTTTTGCAAAGCTCGGTAGAGGGTTCGATTGGCTGGCACCGCTCTTCAAATCCATTTTCAAGACCGTGTTCCCATCGCAGGCAGTAAACTGCTCTGCGGCGCCATCTCCGGGTCCCAGTAACGTTCGAAAGCGTGCATTGGCAGGCTCAATCCAAACCTGCTCATGAAAGACCTGCGGCGGAGCATTGGATCCATCGGATGGATACCACGTTACCACGCCATCCAGCCAAATGGATTTCCACTCGTTGGCGCTTTGAAGCATGGCATTCCGAATCTCTCCTGAAGAAGAGCTCAGGGAAAGTTTTGGTTCTGCCGTTGCCTCGGCCGCCGAACCGACTGGCACGTCTGGCGCAGGTGTGGCAAGCGATATTTCAAGCGTGCCGCAAGCAGATAAAAGCAAAGTAAATGCAATAGTCACATATGTTATTTTTCTCATTGTCGACCTCAGCGATTTCCCAAACCAGGCGGTTGCCAGGAGGGGTATAAAGTGAACTAATCTGCTGGTAAGCCTGAAAATCTACCAATTTTGGACGTGTCAAGGTTTAATACATAAAGACTGTCATGATCGTCGCTCAAAAGATACTTCCCACCGGGTGAAAACATCAGAGAGATCAGGGTCTTGTCAATAGGATACTGAGTTAAATGGGTGCCATCTTGATTGGCAACCACGATCACACGTGATAAATTATCCCAGGCATTGGATGAAACGAGGTACGCCATTTTTTCTCCATCTTTCGACCAGTTCAAGTTCATGACCCAGCTATCTTTTAAAGATAGAATCGAGTAACTCGTTGTTCCATCCTGGTTTATGAAATCCAGCGAGCTATCATGAGGCGAAATCCCCTTTACCGCTACGAGGGAATCATCCGGGCTGACAAATATAGCATACGTAGACAAATCAAAAGTATTTTGGATACGGCCCGTCGGCGGATCAACGAAATAAAAAACCGGGACTTCGGCGTCACTAATTCCACGTGTACCGATGATCACGTTGCCGTTCAGCCAGCTTTGAAGCGTCAGGAAGGACGGCTCGCCTTGATCAGGGAGATTAATATCTGTCAGATTTCTCAACCCACTGCCATCCGGTCGTATCACAAAAACATCCACGTTTCCAAGACCATCTTGTACACGCATGGCAATCCAATCACTGTCCGGCGACCAGATGGCATAATCCACAACCTTGAAATGTGTCAGTTCCTTCCATGTATTTTGATGCGGCACATACAAATAGACGCCGGTGGAAGACGGATCCACTTGAGAGAACCCCGGGATCACTGCCATGTTTCCATCCGGCGACCAGGCTGTAAATGGGGTAGGCCCCTCATTTTGAATATCAAAAGGCGTTTCAATTTCTTCCAGGGAAGGGCAATCCGTTAACCCGACAATGCAGGATCCTGGCAAACGTACAAGACTGATCATGCGTTGAGAAGGGTCACTGGGATCGCTTGCTGATCTGCTTAACCAAAAGTACACCTCACCTAATGAATCGGACTTGGAATCTAAACCCTCATTTTTGGACGCGGGAACGATCGGAATAGCAGCAGTAGGCGTCTGATAAACATCAACTCCCAGCCGGCCACATGCCGAGACAATCAGGCTCAGAGTCGCTGAAATCATGAATAGGCGCCACATTATATTTCCCTCGAGCAAAATGAATTTTTTTGGCAATTACACGGAGAGAGGTAGTTCCAGCCGGTAAGAAGCGGGCAATAATTCCTGCGAATCCTGTAGTGATTTCTGCATCTGCAGGCGTGCCCGCGCCAGGCGGCTCTTTACTGTCCCAACTGGAACGCCGGCTGCGCTTGCCGCTTCTTCATAAGATAATCCCTGCATATCCACCAACACGAGCATCAGACGATAGACCACCGGTAATTTATCCAGGCCGTCCTGGATGGCGGTGCCCAATTCGCTTGCTTCGAACTGCAATTCAGGGTCTGCCTGCGCATCAACCAGCCAGTAACTCGTCTCGATTTCGTCGCCCTCGGCGTTGAATTGCTCCAGTGGGACGGAATGTTGACGGCGCTTCCTGCGCAGCTCATCGTAGCAGGCATTGACAACTACACGCGCCAGCCAACTGCGCAGTGAATCGCCGCGGAAGGTATGGAACCTGCGGAAAGCGGAGATTAATGCCTCTTGTACGGCGTCGGCGGCGGCATCTTCATCGTTCAACAAGCGCAGGGCAATCGCAAACAGAAGGTTTTGGTAGCGCAGGATCAAAAGATTAAAGGCCTCAAGATCGCCACGCTGGGCGGCTTTGATCAACGTCTTTTCAGGTATGGGGGCGTTCTGCAAAGCTTTCATATCTATAATATACTTCCCCGTTGTTACAAGCTTGTTCCAGAGATGTCACAATTTTGTAACGCGACTACACCTTTGATTCAGGCAACCGGAGGGTGAATACAGTGCCGCGCGGGCCATTCTGACGGCTGCGGACTTCGATCTGCCCCCCATGTAACAAAACGATCCGATTGACCAGTGCCAGCCCCAGGCCACTACCCTCTGTACCGCGGGCATTGGAACCGCGATAAAGTTCCTCAAATATCCTGGAAAGCTCATCCGCTGGAATACCTGCCCCTGAATCAGCTACTTCCACCAGGATCGCCTTTCCATCCTCCAAAGCACGGACCTCTACAGAATCATTTGCAGAGGTGAACTTTAGCGCGTTTTCGACCAGGTTATACACTGCCAGTCCCAGCAGATCACGGTCTCCCGTCACCGACGGCAGCGGAGCCGGGACTTTGGTGATAAGCAGATTCACATTCCGCCCCTGATACAGAGGGATCGTCCGCACCGCCTCCACTACGTCACCCAACAATTCCGGGATGTCGACAGGACTCCGTTCAATCGAACGTTCCTCCAGATCGGATAATTTTCGCAGGTCGTTCAACAGGCGCGTCAGGCGTTCCACTGCCCGGTTTGCATTTTCTGAGGCTTGCTCACGTTCCTCAGAATTGTGAGTCTCCTGCAAATTGACCAGCGCCGCCCGCAATCCCGTCAGCGGATTCTTGATCTCGTGATCTAACCTGCGTATAAAACGCTGGCGTCCCTGTTCAGATTCCTGTAAAGATTGTTCGATCACCTGTTTGGCCTTTCGTTCCCTGGACCACCCACCTAAATATGCAATCCCAAACAACAATGTGATCAAGATCCCGCCTACGAAGGCGACCATCCCGACATCGATTTTGAAGACAAGCAGGGGAACAGGATTCCATAACCACTGTGCAACGAAAGAAACCAATGCGCCCAATAGTAGTGGAAGAAAAATAAGGATAAGAATCCGGTTTTTCTTATACATGGATCAAGTAGCCGAACGCAACGTAAACGCTTTTTTGGGCACCGGCAACCGGATTGTAAATACGGTACCACGAGGCTCTTCCTGACTGCTGCGGACTTGAATCTGACCCTCGTGCAATACAATAATCCGATGGACCAATGCCAGCCCCAACCCACTTCCTTCGGTACTGCGGGCATTGGAACCGCGATACAACTCCTCGAAAATCTTGGATACATCCTCGACCGGAATGCCTGCGCCTGAATCTGCCACTTCAATGAGAATGGCGCGTCCATCTTCTGCCAGGCGGATTTCAACCGAATCATTCACAGATGTAAACTTGAGCGCGTTCTCGACCAGGTTGTATACGGCCAGGACAAGCAGGTCTCGATCTCCAGTGATCATGGGGAACGGCGATGGCACCTTGGGGATCAGTAGATTGACATCCCGCCCCTTGTAAGCCGGCAAGCTGTGGGCCGCATCTACTACGTCCTGCAATAAGTCAGGCACGTCCACTTGCCACAGTTCAATCGGACGCTCTCCCAGATCGGATAGTTTCCGCAGGTCTGTCAACAAGCGCGTCAGGCGTTCCACTGCATGCCCCGCATTCTCGACCGCCCGCTGGCGATCGGTACTGGCTTGCGCCTCCTGCATATTGACTAAGGCGGCCCGTAACCCCGTCAACGGGTTTTTGATCTCATGGTCCAGCCGCCGCAGGAAACGGCGCCTGCCTTGTTCGGCTTCGCGCTGAGCCTCCTCGACCAACATTTGCGTTTGCTCTTGATGGCGTAAAGCCCGATTGTACAAGATGAGTAACAGGCCTGTAATGAAGAGGCCCAGCATCAGTGGCACAATTCCCAGGTTTCTGATCGTCACGCCGAAAACAAATGCCAGCACTCCAAAATCAGCCGTCACCATAAAGGGCGGAACCGATTGGGCTAACAGATTGATTAAGATAAAAGAAACCACTCCACCCAGGAGAGGCAGGAAGATCAAAAATAAATTTACCCAACCTTTTTTGAACATAGGGAGAATCTTACCAAACAACGCCGTACACCTGTGGCACGCTCGCGCCACGGTGAAGCCCCTGCATTTACGCGTGGGGAGATGGGGCGCGCTCCTTTCTTAGAATGCCTGCGCTATACTCCGAGGAAACGAGTGGATGAAAGAATCGATCGTCCACAGCAGCTCTGCAACAACTGGGTATTGCTGGTCCTGGTGGGAAGTCTACCATGTAAAACATTCCGTATCTGGAAGAGACAATTGTTCGAAGTGCCTCGGGTGCAGAAGCATGGTTACGAGCCTCTGCCGCCGGGGGCGCGAAAAGGATCCGTCACCCCTCTCCGTGCACAGGGGCAATGAAACGATAGCCCTCCCCAGGAATAGTTTCAATAAAGCGCGGATTAGCGGGATCATCATCCAGGGCGCGGCGCAATTCTGCCATCCGCGTGTCCACCGTGCGGGTACCAGCCGGATATTCCCACCCCCAGACGGCCTCCAGTAAACGTTCACGCGTCACGGCTTCATCGGGATGAGTCATCAGATATTCAAGGACAGCCAAAGCTTTGGGAGTTAATTCTACGGTCTCTCCTGTCAGTGTGGCACGCCGGGCGCGGCGATCAAGGGAGAGTTCATTTGCGGTCAGCAGCCACGCCGCAGAAAGAGAGCGTTCCCCCGGGCGCACACGGCGCAACACCGCTCGAATACGCGCCAGCAGTTCATGCGGATCAAACGGCTTGTTGAGGTAATCATCCGCGCCCTCTTCCAGAGCCAGAGCCCGCTCAGAAGCTTCCCCTACCTGCGTCAACAAGATGGTTGGCGTCCAGATCTTGGCTTTTCGTAAGCGACGGAGTGTTTCCCTTCCATCCATGCGCGGCATCAGCACATCGAGAATGATCAGTTCGGGGTGATGGGCCTGTGCTTTTTCCAGGGCACTCACACCATCGGAAACGACCAGGACATGGAAGCCGGCACGCTCGAGGAATGGCGCAAGGCTGTCCGCGATAGTGGGATCATCATCGGCAAGGAGGAGGGTTGATCGATCAGGTGACATTGAAATATGCGCTTCGTCTCCGCTTTCCTGTTTGGTCGCTCCTTGGGTATGCGAAAGGCTAAGGAGAGAAAAAAGGCCTGGCCACGCGGACCAGGCCTTCATCAGGAAAGGAAAGGAGCAATCCTAAGTGGTGATCTTGCTATAAGTAGCCATGGTCGTTCCAATCACGGCGGACTCAGCTGCCATGTCAAACGCCGGTGGTGGGGTTGGGTAATTTCCCAGGTTCGAAGAATGCAGAATGAACGTCAGACTGATACAGGCGTTGGTACCGGTCGTTGTCGAATAGGCCGTCCAATCATACCGCTGACCTGCCGCAGCACCCTGACCAGTCTGCTTGGTGAATTGAACACCGTTGATCGTCACAGTTTCAGAGGTTACCGGGTTTTCTGCCCAGGGACTGGCACACGGGTTCGCGCCTTCCACAACGTTGACTTTAAGAGTCTTGTCAACGAGGTTGGTCCCCGGTTTGACGAGCGGCAAACTGACTTCCCCCACGTTGTCTGATGGAGTCCCCACAATGGCGGCGCCGGAGGGAAGCGTAAATTTGAAATTGTATTTCGTGTTTTGGTAGGTTGTGCTAGATGTTGTTGTTGTCGCGGTCGGCGTAGCCGTAACAGTGGCAGTAGGAGCACCGGTGTTAGTCGCTGTGGCAGTTGGAGTGGCGGTAGCGGGTGTAGCTGTCGTGGGAATCGGGGTCGCCTGGGTCGCACCAGCACGATAGATCATCGGTCCTACCCACAGAGCGCGATCACCGAGCGCCGTACCCTCTGAAAGAACGGTCAGGATGAATTTGATATCTTTTCCGGCCAGTGAACTCAAGTCCAGATCTACGGAGTAATATTGGCCTTCATACCTCTCCAGGAACGGACCCCAAAAGGTCTTAATGGGATCGCTACCGGTCTGATAATCGAGGCGGAAACCGGCATAACACTTCGTCGCCCCGGCCTCGCAGTTAATGATGGACCGGAAGCGATCACCACTTTGCACTCTAAAAGGCGGGAAGAAGCCTTGAATGTATCCATTTTGGATATTCTGCGGGAATGTGATGATCCCGGGCCGCGTATCGGTTGCTCCCGTTTCAAGTTTGGGATTGCTGACTTTGAGCACAAAGCCCTTGGCATCCCCATCGGTTCCAGGGCAAGGGAGCTGGCCTGCACCGCTAAACCAGGTGCCGGCACAGGCATTCGTCGCGAAGTCGTAGGCGGTACCCGCGCTCGGAGTAACGGTTGGACCGGTAGGGGTAGAAGTGGGCGTTGGTCCACCCGGTGTCACTGTTGGACCCGAAACCCGGATGTCGACCCACCAGGGCTTGTTCGCTTGTGCACCAATCCCGAAGAGGGCGCCATTGGCGTTCTTGAACATCCAGTTACCACGGTAGGAGCCAGCCGCGGAAGGCGCAGTCATGTTAATGGAGATGTCAATCGTCTGGCCCACCGCGACATTCTGGGGGAACGCTGCAGAGGCGGCCGCACCCATTTGCTCACCGCTAAAGAATACCAGTTGGTAAGAGGTATTCCAGGCACAGGAGCCAACATTCTTCAAACGCCAGGTCTTGGTGAACGTAGCACCTGGAGACAGGATCGTTCCGTCTGGAATACTGACATCGGTAATGAATTGCGCTCTGTCGCAGGCAGAAGGTGGAACTGTTGTGGTACCCGGCGTGACTGGTGGCGGCGGCGTACCCTGGCGCACGATGACCGGGTTGCCCCAGATCGCTAAATCGCCGAGAGGCGAGCCCCAGGCAGAAATATAAAGAATAAATTTGACGGTCTGGCCCGCCAGGGGCGTCAAATCGAGGTTCGGACTGAACGTCAGACCTTCATATCTTTCACGGAAGCTCCAGAAGGTTCTGATGGTACTGCCCACCTGATAGTCCAGGCGATAAGCAACGTAACAGGAAGTTGCCTTGATCTGACAACCCACCGTGGTCTGGAACCGGTCTCCGCGTTGGACGGCAAAATCAGGATAGACCGCCTGGATATAACCATTTGTGATCTGTTGAGGAGAAAAGAGCAAACCGGGCTGGGATGCAATGACCCCGCTCTCAAAACTCGGGTTATCAAGCTTTAACGCAAAGCCTTTCGGGTCTGTATTCGAGCCAGGGAAAGATAGCCCACCTGCCCCGCTCGACCAGGTTGCCGAGCCGGCATTCGTAGTGAAATCATACGCAACACCGGTTTGCGGGGAACCATTCACATTGATCTCAACCCACCAGGACTTATTGGCGCTTACCCCAATGCCAAACAATACTCCCGCGGCGTTCTTGAACTTCCAATAACCAATGTAATGACCCGCGCTGCTCGGGGCGGTCATATTCACGGTAAGATCAACAGTTTGACCCGGTGCGACATTCGATGGGAAAGCCACCGAAGTGGTCGAGCCCATCTGCGTACCGGTATCGAACACCATCGAGTAAGAGGTTGTCCACGTACAGGTACCGCTGTTTCTCAAGCGCCACGTCTTTGTGAATGTTGCGCTGGGATCATAGCGGGTGCCATCGGGAACCGTCACATCGGTGACGAACTGTGCCCGATCGGTGCATGTCTGGGCGGCAGAGGCGCTTGCAGGCAGCGCTGCCGCAGGTACCAGCGATAGTACCATTGCGATGAGCAACAATATCGATGAAGCTTGCAATTTTGATTTCATAGGGTCCTCCTCTGATCTTTCAAAGCATTAATACGTTCAAATCATCATGAAAGTTCCTGGTGACTGAATAGACTGGCGGTGTCACCTGTAAGTCCTAATGACTATACGCCTCTAGTATATCTTTTCTTTAAGGATTGTTCAATATCACATTAATGACTCTTTTTTCCTTATAATGGAAGCAATGCCGCGGACGATCCTGCATATCGACCTGGATGCCTTCTATTGCGCCGTCGAAGAGACCCGCAACCCTGAACTGCGCGGCAAAGCCTTTGCCGTGGGCGGCAGGCCGGAGGAACGGGGCGTGGTCGCCTCCTGCTCTTATGCCGCCAGACGGATGGGCGTCCGCTCTGCCATGCCGATGGGGAAAGCGCTCAGACTCAGCCCGGGCCTGATCATTGTCTCTTCGCGTCACGATCTCTACAGTGAAGTCTCGCACCAGGTGATGGAACGCTTGCATGAGCTCACCCCTCTCGTCGAGCAGATCTCCATTGATGAAGCTTTTCTTGACATCAGCGACATTCGTGAAGCGCCTGAACTGATCGCACGCAAATTACAGGCACGGATTCGCACGGAGTTAGAACTCCCCTGCTCGATCGGGATCGCCTCCAATAAGATGGTCGCAAAGATCGCGACCGAAGTCGGGAAAAGCGCTGCATTACGTGAGATCAAGGCGCAGGGGGAAGTAAAGCCTCCGAACGCCGTAACAATTGTCCCGTTCGGAGAAGAAAAGACGTTTCTGTCTCCCTTGCCGGCGGACATGTTATGGGGGGTCGGCCCGAAGACTTCCGCCAGATTGACCGAGTTGGGGATCCATACGATTGGCGATATTGCAAAATGGCCGGAGAGCGAGCTGATCCGGATGTTCGGCGAGAACGGGCGTGACCTGGCCCACCACTCGAAGGGCATTGACGACCGCCCGATCACCACCGAACGCGAGACCAAGTCCATCAGCCAGGAAATCACCTACTCAAAAGATGTCCGCGATGAGCTGGCGCTGCAGAAGACCATTCACGAGATGTCTGTTGAAGTTGCAAGGCAATTGCGCCGGAATAACCTGGTGGGCAAAACGATCAAGTTGAAAATCCGCTGGCCAGACTTTACCACCTTGACGCGCCAGACGACTTTGAATCGACCGACGGATGAAGCTGATGAAATCGAAGAGGCGGCTCTTAATCTAATGAAGTCGGTCCGCAAACCCAACCAGGCTGTACGTTTGATCGGCGTGGGCATCAGCGGGCTTGGCCAACCGATCCGTCAATTGGGCTTATGGGATATAGACTCGGAAAAAGAGCGCAAGCTGCAGGAAGTGGTGGATAAACTAAAAGAAAAGTACGGGTCGAATGTGATCCATAAAGGAAAAGCGGAGAGCAAGTAAACAGGTAGGCAAGTACACAAGTAGACCATCTGTGCAAGCCGTATTTGCGTGTCTACGTGTATAACCCGCTCGCTCGGCGAGGGTCCATTCACCCCGCTGCAAATTGATCAGTTGAAACTGCATACTGCTGGTAGACACCGATACGCTTGCCCACCTACTGGACACTGATTACTGGTTACTGAATACTTCTCAGAGCGAATGACCTGCGAGAGAGCACTACAGGATGAGTACAGGATCAGTACAGGATTACTACAGGATTGTTGGGATGAAAGCGGGGAAAATAGGGAGGGGAACTGACAGATTGCCCGGACGGGTCGAAAAAAACGACGCTGTCTCAAGCGGAATGCCTGATTGATACCAGGCGATCCCATTTTGCGCAATGTGAGTTAAGACATCGAAAGTCATGATAAACGGATGAAACTCCCGAGTCATATATATGTCATAATTTGACATATATCCGGCTTATACTTTACAAGGATGTGACAGATGCCCAATGCTGCCTCACGGCTGATCACGCTCATCTTCCTTTTACAGAACCGGCCCAACCAGAAGGCCAGCCAGCTGGCGAGCAGGCTGGGTGTTTCCCCGCGAACGATCCACCGCTACTTTGCGATGCTCGATGAAATGGGGATCCCGGTCTATGCCGAGCATGGACCGCACGGCGGCTTTTCACTCGTGCGTGGCTACAAAATCCCACCCCTGGTTTTCTCGCTGGAGGAGGCGGTTGCCGTCTATCTGGGGACAAGCCTCGTGAGTGAGATGTGGGGCGAGCTTTACCGTGAGGCGGCACAGGGAGCCATGGCGAAACTGGAGAACATCCTGCCAAATGAACAGCGCGGCGAGATCGATTGGGCGCGGCATTCTCTGATCGCCACGGGCCTTCAGCGCTCAGACTTGAATGTCTTCCTACCCGTATTGGAAGACTTGCGCCGCGCCGTCCACGAGCATCACAGGGTGGATGCTATTTATCAAAACACGACAAACATGAAGGCGACCAGGCGCAAAATCGATCCCTATGCGTTGGTGTTCCGGTCAGGCCTCTGGTACCTGGTCGGTTATTGCCATCTGCGTGCGGCACCCCGCACCTTCCGTGTCGATCGCATCCAGAAATTATCCATCCTGGATGGATCTTTCCAGGTACCGGAAGATTTCCAGATCCACAACTATTTGAAAAATGAATTCAAAGATCAACCGGTCATGCAAGCGCGCCTGCGATTTTGCCCGCAAGCAGCCCATATTGCGGCAAGCAACCGGGTGCTCTGGGAATCCATCCAGGATAACCCTGATGGCAGCGTGGATGTGACCTTGACCGCGCCTGACATACCCTGGCTGGCTTCCATGACCTTGAGTTTCGCGGACCTGGTCACTGTCCTGGAGCCACCGGAATTGCGTGACATGGTTCGGGAGTGGGCACAGGCGACAGCAAATCTGTACCAGTCTCAAGCATGAGTCATTCTCAAAAGGAGCAAAAGTGAAGTCTAAAACCATCGAATGGCTTTTGCAGGGTGAACCCTGGATTGAATACCGGACACGTACGGATTTGCTGGAACAATCCGAGTCCGATCCACAAGTCCGTGCGGCGCGTAAGTTGATGCTGGCAGACCCGAAGATTAAATCCCTGCTGAGCGAATTAGTGGATTGGCCCGGTACGGTTCTCAATAGCCATAAATCCGCCAGCCAGTCGTTTCATAAGCTATCGTTCATTGCCGAATTGGGGCTAAACGTCAACGATCCACCCGTGGAAAAGATCGTGCACAGAGTAATGAAACACCAATCGAAACAGGGACCTTTCCAGTTGCCTGCGAATGTTCCTGTGCATTTTGGCGGGAGCGGAAAGGATGAATGGGCGTGGGCATTATGTGATGCACCGGTCATCGTTTCATCGTTAATCCAGCTGGGAATGGACGACGATCCGCGCGTACAGACTGCGATTGAATATTTGAATACGCTTGTCCATGGGAATGGCTGGCCCTGCACCGTTTCCCCGGAGTTGGGGAAATTCCGCGGACCCGGTCGAAAGGATGATCCTTGTCCCTACGCGACACTCGTGATGCTGAAGATGCTGGCGTACGTGCCTGAATTGCAGGGAAGCAAGCCCGCGAAAACCGGCGTGGAAGCATTGCTTTCGCTTTGGGAGGTAAGCAAGGACCAACATCCTTACATGTTCTTTATGGGCACGGACTTCCGCAAGTTGAAAGCGCCCCTGTTTTGGTATGACATTCTGCATGTCCTCGATGTGCTCAGTCACTTTGAATGGACATGGCAGGACAAGCGCTTCCAACAGATGCTCCAAGTTGTGGAAGCCAAAGCGAACTCTAATGGACAATTCATTCCCGAATCCGTATGGACAGCCTGGAAGGATTGGGATTTCAGTCAAAAGAAAATCCCATCCCGGGGATTGACGTTTTTCGTTGAGAAGATTTTGAAAAGGACCCCACGGGTGCAGACAGCAGCAAACCTATATTAGGAATAAGACTTCTGCAGTTCGCTCACGCCGCCGTCCTCGGCGGCGATTACAGAGTAACGTTTTGCACCAAGAACTATATTAGGAATAAGACTTCCCAAGGAGAAAGAGTTATATGGAATCCGTCCACAAAATTTCACTCATAGCCCCTTGCGGAATGAACTGTAGCATTTGCATGGCTTACTTGAGAGAAAGAAATAAATGTCCTGGTTGCAGGGGCAGTGATATCGGCAAGTCTGTTACTTGTGTGACCTGCAAAATCAAGAATTGTGGATTCTTTCAACGTGCCAAATCCAGGTACTGCTTTCAATGTGAAGAGTTTCCCTGTGAGCGTTTAAAGCACCTGGATAAAAGATACCGGACTAAATATGGGATGAGCATGATCGAGAATCTTGAGAATGTTAGAAGAACTGGGATTAGAAAATTTCTTGCAAACGAAAAAGTAAGATGGGCTTGCCCTGAATGTGGAGGCACGATTTGCGTTCATAGGAGATATTGCAGTAGCTGTGGAAAACTGATCACCTACAGTTGGCTGCCAAAGTGATCCGTTGGTCGCGACCAACAAATAACCTGCCAATGAAAGATTTCCTGAGCATTGGAGACTACGAAGTCTGGAACCTATCAGAAGATTCATGAAGAAGGAAAAGCAACATGAAAACACTTGACCTGAAAAAGCAATTCAAATTTCTCTACCAACCTTCTGCAAAGAAGGTGGAGATCGTTCAAGTACCCAGCCTGCAATTTGCGATGATCGACGGGGCAATCGAAAAGGGACATGGCCCGGGTGATTCGCCAAGCTTTCAGGAGGCTGTACAGGCTTTGTATGGCATTTCGTATACCCTCAAATTCACGCTCAAAAAACGCAAGACCGACCCGATCGACTATCCCGTGATGGCGCTGGAGGGATTATTATGGTTGACGGAAGGGGACGTATTTGACATCAACATCAAAGACAATTGGTCCTACACGCTGATGATCATGCAGCCCGAAGTCATTACGCCGGAGATCTTTGAAGAAGGGTTGGCACAAGTGCGCAGGAAACGCGGGGACAGCGCAGCTCTCTCCAGCCTGCGGCTTGGATTCTTCGAGGAAGGTTTGTGCGTACAGGTCATGCACATCGGTCCATATGCAACCGAACCGGCTACAATGGAACGGATGCGGGAATTCATGCAGGAGAACGGCTATCGTGATTGTGTCGGCCTGGGCGGCAAGCACCATGAGATTTATCTCGGCGATCCGCGCAAAGCGGACCCGGCAAAACTAAAGACGGTGCTGAGACATCCAATTGCGA
>DATGYJ010000524.1:0-15744 GCA_035298105.1 Anaerolineales bacterium
GGATCAAGTTGTTGGCAGGGGAGGAGTGAAGTAGTAAATCCATTTTATCGCTCGCGCTCTTTTGACGTGTTCAACCTCGCGGCCTCGAGAATGAGTGCCTTGAGCGCTGCCTCATCTACGGTGTCGCCTTCGTGGAAGTCGATGGCACGAACTGTCTTGCTATCCAGGCGCGTATTGAAGAGCTTCTTCGGATCCTTGATCTGAGCACCTTTGGGGAATGTCAGCCGCACGGCGTTCTTGAGCGTATCTGCTACGCAGATGATCCCAGCATGAGACCAAACGGGGACTCCCGATGGCTTGGAGGGTTTCTTCCACTTCACTTCTTCGACCACGGCTGGGTCGGCTTTCCTGATCAAAGCGCGCAGCTGTGATAATTTCTTGCCCCGCCAGTCGCCTGGCTCCCTGATGATGGCATCTATCTGTTGAGAGGCGGACTTCTCTTTCGGACTTGTTTTCATTCTCAACTTACCGCTTTCTTCTCTTCCTTAAAAATCCACTGGACGTCTTTGCTTCGTTGGTTGCGTTGGCTCGCTGAGCACTCCATTTTTCGAGACCTCAGGTTCGGTGCATAGGTTACGATTGAAGCAGCAAGGCCTGCGTTCGCCGGCCTTGAGCTTCGATAATGCTACCTCGATGCGACGGCTACGCGTTTCCTGGTTGTTGGTGGCACGTATCCAGCGGAGCCAGTCCCAGCGCGCCATCGGCGTGATTTTCACCCATAGGGCCTTCGCCTGCGGGTCGGACGCCAGAGCCTTATTCAAATCCGCCGGCACCTCGGGCTCCGGCCACTCTTTAGACGGCTCAACCGCCATGGTTACCGCACCACCTGCGTCTATGCCTGTCGCTTCACGCAAGGCAGAGTCGACCCTAAACCAGTGGCTTCCCATGCCGTCCGGTTCGAGCACGATTTTAGAACGGAAACCATTAATAGTTCCTTGGACCAATGTCATACCACGAGATGGAAGCTTTGCGCTCGCGCTCTCGGGCAGCCTAAGAATGGTCCAGTCGCCGATTTTAAGCGGTGTAGTTTCAAAACGGATTGTCGACATTCCCCTGCTCTTTAGCTCGTTGCTTTCTTCACGAGCGCGGCAATCTTTGCCTCGTCGGTGGGGGTCAACTCTCTCAACGCGAAGGACGTCGGCCACAGGGCGCCTTCGTCGAGGTTTGCCGAGTCGTTGAAACCGAATGTCGCATACCTCGCGTTGAACTTCTGTGCGGCCTGGAAGAAGCAGACGATCTTGCCGTCCTCGTTGGCATACGCGGGCATCCCGTACCAGGTTTTCGGCGAGAGGCCCGGCGCGTTGGCCTTGACGATCTCATGGATCCGCTTGGCTAAGGCATGATCCAATCCCTTCATCTCGGCTATCTTCTCAAGCACGGCTTTCTCCGACTCTTCCTTGCTCGCAGCCGCCTTCCTCTCTTTGAGGGTCTCCTTCATAGCCGCTATTTCTTCGGACGATAACCCCTTGTACGCTTTGCCTTTTGCCGCGGTGCTCTTGGCGGATTTTTGTGTGTCCTTCTTTGTCGTGCTTTTAACTGGGTTCATAAGAATCTCCTTATCTCTAAATTTTTGGATTACGGCTTATTTTGTCTTTCTATTTTAACGTCGAACGAGAAGGGGTCAAAATGACGGAAGATTGATTTTCTAATCAGATACTCATAATTTAGTAGTGGGATTATGGAATACAGATCGAGCTGTCGCTGAAGATCCTTCCGACCTGTTCGGCTGCGGTCATCCGCTCTCGGACTTCATGATCCCGGGGACCACAAGGGCCGGATCTCGATCGAGCCATATTTCGCGGTGGGGATCTTTTCTGCCCAGCGGATTGCTTCGTCGAGATCCTTGCAATCTACAAGGAAATAGCCGCCCAGTTGCTCGTGTGTCTCCGCAAACGGGCCGTCGGTGATCATGGTTTTGTCATTCCGGACGCGGACCGTCGTTGCGCTGGTGCCGGGGGCGACACCGCTGGTGGAAATCAGCGTTCCGGCGGCAGAGATCTCCTTGACAAACTCGGCCCAGGTCTTCCCGGCAGCCTGCATTTCTTCCTTGGACCAGTTTGACCCGATCGACTCATCTGCATACATCAATAACAAGTATTTCATGAATTTGATCTCCCGTGAGGATAGGTAGGCTCGACAATCCAATTGCTATTGCAGAGGGAGTCTACCATGTCCACGGAACTTTTATCAGGTAGGGTCCTGGATCAACCCGATGAGGTTGCCGTTTTCGTCTTTGACGGATGCGATCAGTCTGCCTCCCCCAACGTCCTTGATCTCCTGAATTGTCTTTGCGCCGGCATCCACGAGCAACTTCAGACTTTTCTTGATATCGTCCACGTGATAATAGGCCGTCATTCCCTCCTTGTGACCATTGGGGTCCAGGCCGATATCCTGGGCGCGTGATAAGAGGTTGTAAAGTGGGGTTTTGTATCTGACCCATTTGGTTTGATATAAATGGTGAATGGATGGAGCAGGAGTCTTGCGCCAATTGAAGCAGAATGAAACGACCGCGGAGATCCCAGTGGTGATCGTGAGCGCAGATGGGACTTCAGGTCAGGTAGAACGACTGGTTTCCTTAGGGGCACATACCTATCTGACCAAGCCACTCGATGTGAAAAACTTTGTTCAACTCTTCGAGGAACTCCTGGGTCAGAAGGAATTCTAAAGCATGGAAAACAATAAGCTCACCACAGCCCGGATTTTGATCGTCGACGATCAACCCTCTAATGTCGCATTGCTTCGGGGTATCCTGGAGGAGGAAGATTTTGCTTCGTGTCGCGGTATCACCGACTCACGTGAAGCGCTACCGGTCTTCATCGAATACCTGCCGGACCTGATCCTGCTTGACCTGCAGATGCCCTTTCTAGATGGCTTCGAAGTGATGAAGCAACTACAGGCATGTCTCTCTCCCGGTGATTTCCTCCCCATCCTGGTATTGACCGCCGACATCACGCCAGAAGCCAAACGTCGTGCCCTGACAGAAGGCGCACTGGACTTCCTGACCAAGCCATTTGACGCGACAGAAGTAGTTTTGCGCATCAAGAATCTCCTGCAAACGCGCTCGCTCCACCTTCAGTTACGAGGTCAGAACCAGTTTCTGGATCAGAAGGTCCGCGACCGCACGGCAGAGTTAGAGGCCACACAGATTGAAATCCTCGAGCGCATGGCGCTGGCGGCAGAGTATCGCGACGACGATACCGGCGAGCATACCAAGCGAGTGGGGCGAACCTCTGCACGGATTGCGGAGGCCCTGGGCTGGTCGGTGTCTGAGGTGGAGCTGCTGCGGCGCGCGGCGCCGTTGCATGATGTCGGCAAGATTGCCATCTCCGATTCGATCCTGCTCAAGCCGGCCAAGCTAACAACGGAGGAGTTCGAAACGATGAAGAGGCATACCACCCTGGGTGCCAAAATGCTCTCAGGTGGACGCTTCCCTTTATTGCAGTTAGCAGAGCAGATCGCCCTCACACATCATGAGCGCTGGGATGGGACGGGTTATATCGGAATGCGCGGAGAAGATATCCCGATGGCGGGACGGATCGTCACGGTGGCAGACGTGTTCGATGCGTTGACCTCAGCCCGTCCCTACAAAGAAGCCTGGCCGCTGAGTGACGCAATCGCAGAGATCCAGCGCCAAAGCGGACGACAGTTTGATCCCCAGATCGTAGAGGCGTTCCTGAAGGTGGTCCGTCAGGAATTCACTGTTTGGCTATAAATCATAGCAGGGCAAAGTCGACTGCGTAGGCTGTGACGCCTGTGCCGAGGACAAGGACCTAGCCGCGCAAGGGCAGATATACCCGGGGTATTATATAATAACGGTCGATCTCCTATGAAGAAACATTACCCCTGGCTGTTCTTCGATGCAGATGGGACGCTGTTCGATTACGACCGCGCCGAAGCAACTGCCCTGCGGAAGTCCTTTGCGTTGCACGATCTTCAATTCGAGGCTGGATATCTTGATACGTACCGGCAGATCAACCACGGACTCTGGCAGGCGCTGGAGCGTCAGGAAATTAAGCAGGATGTTTTACGCGTTCGGCGATTTGAGTTGTTGCTGCAAGCCCTGCAGCTGCAGGGTTCCCCCGACCAATTTAGCACCACTTACGTCGAGCAATTAGGACTCTGCACCGATTTGATCGAGGGGGCCTATGAAGTGCTGCAGAGCTTACATGAAACCTCCCGGATCGCAATTGTGACCAATGGATTGCAGGCTGTCCAACGCAGTCGTTTGGAACATTCCTCAATACGGAATTTCATTACGGAGTTGATCATTTCCGAGGAGGTGGGCGCTGCCAAGCCGGGAGCTGCCTATTTTGAGGCCGCCTTTGCGAAGACTGGCCATCCGGATAAAAGGGAGGTCTTGATCATTGGCGATAGCCTCAGCTCAGACATTCAAGGCGGTGCGGACTATGGGCTGGATACCTGTTGGTACAACCCCACGGAGCAAGCGAAGCCCGATGCCCTGCGGCCGGTTACTTACGAAATCAGGCGATTACGGGAGCTGCTGGAGTTAGTAGATTAGAACACTGCATGGACCATCTTCGTTGAGAATATTAAACCCGCAAGGGTACTGAGTTTGAGACCTTGGAAATAGGAAAGGAGCCTCCAATGGCTAAGAACAGCAAAACGAGTGGTTCATGGAAAAAAGAGCGTGCTTCGGTTAATTCCAAAACTCCGCGCCCCCGGAGCAATAAGTATCGTCCTTCATCAGATCCAGGGGAACGCCCCAAATCCGGTTCGGCTTCACAGTATTGGCGTGCGGGGTATACGAGAAAAGATGGGACCAAAGTCAAGGGGCACTACGTCAAGAATCCTCATCACAAGTAATCAGGGAGACGATATAAAAAGCGGACAAGCCACTTGTCCGCTTTTTGTATCTCCCTGGCATTTGGGTGAGCTGAAACCCACCGATTTACCAATCACCCGCCGCCTGGCAAGACAGCATCAATTCCTATTTCACTGGCGACTGAATTCTAAGGAGAATGCAATATTTGCTTTGCTTCGAGAATAACTTTGAGCATTGCCAGGTTTTCTTTAAGCTGTTTTTTCATCTTTTTTTCCAGGATACCTTCTGCCACCTGAAAGAAATTGACCACATTAGCTTGTGTTGAGACCGTGATCTTCGTGCTGCCGCTGGCGATTTCGAAGGTATAAGAAGTCTGTGACTGTAACGGACCGGAGAGAGACTTGAAACCATATTTCTTGTTCGGCTCGTATTCAGTCACCTCGAAGGTACTTTCGACCCGCTGCCCCATCAGATGACCAATACTTCGAAAGAGAGTCCCTGTAGTACTAATGCCTTCTGAAAGCCTGGCCGATGCCAACGTATCACACTGCCATTGGAAATCATTTTCGGGCGCGCTCATGAAATTAAAGACCTGCCTGATCGGCCGGTAAATCATCGTACTGATATTGAGATTGATCATTCGTCTTTCTTGCTCCTTGGTAACTTTCATGCAGTCCCGTGATCCAAATTATAGGAAAGACCTCTCGCCGGGAAGCGGGAGAATCACAGGAGTACTTTCGTTCATGCAAGCGTAGCTGACCCCGAGAGTCCTTTCCGATCAATGGAGTGGGAAAGAAATCAGTTGCCCATACAATGCCAGGCGCGCTGTAAAGTAAGTCATCTATTGAAGGACCTGAGATGGTATTTCACGCTTTTCGGCAGACCGGTTTTTTGACACGCAAGTCATTATTTCTTCGAAGTGATGCTATCCTTGCGGCTGTCGTATTCCTGTTTCGAGATCATATTCTTGTCACGCAAGTCCTGATTTCTTGCGAGTTGGGCCTCATCGTTTCCTTGCTGCCTTGAAGTGTACTGGCTGGCGCTATCCAGCACATAATTGTGATGATTAGCGCTTTTCTGGCCCTTCAGAAACAGTGGCACGAGCACGAAGAGCAAAAGAATTCCCATGCATATGCCTGGTGGCACGGGGATGACAGCCGTTCTTTGGATTAAATTTACAAGCACGATCATTGCGGCGATCGCTGCAATTCCAACAATCAGTGTCTTGATGAAACGCCCTCGATCCTGATCCACGTACCAATAACCCGAGCCGGGCACCAGCATGTTAAGCAAGCCCGCCAGCAGTGGATTCTTCTTTTCCATGATAAACTCCTTTTCCGGTAGGGAAGGAAAGCCAGCAGAGACTCCCCCGGTTGCAGGCGCTACCTCTCAATTTCATTGTAGCACTTTGAGGAAGCAAATGTTTAACGGGTTTTTGGTCACAGGTAATAATGTTAAAACTATACCCGGGGCATGTGAGCGCTAACCATATCACTGGCAAAGCCAAGCCAGGGGAATTTGCTGATTACCTGTGAGATTCGTTGTATGAATTGCTGGATCTGTTTAATTCAGTTGAGTTCTCTATGAGAGGTTGGGCCGACCAGGAATCAGATTGAGGCAGTGGTTTCCACATCTTATCCCAGATAACCAGTAGACAGGCAAGTAACAACCATAAGACAAACACCGGGATGTAGGCACGGCTGAGGAACAGGGAAGTTGCGTTCCGTGCAGCGTGAAGGAAGAGGACAGGCAGCAGGCTTCCCTTTGTGCGGTTGAACAGCCATGTAAAAATGATTGCGGAAGGAATTTCCTGCAGGCGGATCATGAAGCCCGCCGGCCCGCCGGGATAAGCACCCAGAAGGTGCAAAGGCAAGTGCCATAAGCCCCACATGACCCCGATCCAGAGGCTGGCCACCAGCGGATTAGTCCGGGCTTGTAAGCGAGGCAAGGCAAAGCCGCGCCAACCGGGCTCCTCACTCAGCGGCCCGCCAAATAATAACATCCATAAGAACGATTCCACGATCAGCAAGATCACAGGAACGTCGGGTGCAGTGGGGTTGGCAGGCACAGAGATGCCAGACCACTTCGCAATCTCGTTTGCGATGAGGACAATGGCCGGCCAGAGCAGAATGGCAAAGAGAATCCACCCGATGCTGAAACGCCATTTCGCCAAGCGCCGCAGGAGCTGACGGACTCCTTGCCGTGGGGAAAGCGCTCCGGTGAGCGTGTACGCAGCGAACAGAGCCAGCACCAGATCAAATGTGATTTCGACGCCTGTCAGGGGATAGTCCCACCAAAGACTGTCGAGCCAGGCAATCGCCGCTGCACCGACAAAAGCAATTGCAAAGACCGCAAGATGTCTTTTGGCAAGGGAAGGATCCCGCCCTGGTTGCAGGATCAAAGAGAGGAGGATCGCCGAAAGCGCCGGGCCCGTGCCTGCGATGAGCTGGATCCTTCTCCAATCGTGTGCAGCAGGAAAGATTGGAGCCATGAACCAGATCGACCAGCTAAAGATGAAAGTGAATAGGAAGAAAAGGGGGACATCGTAACGCTGAATAAAAATTCGCAGACCCCCTGGCATATGAAGTGACTGGACAGGTCCAAGGATCTGCTGGTGCTGATGTGACATGATTGGTCTCCTCTCCATAATCAATAGAATGATTTCCCTTTGTTGAATCACATATCATTTGTCATACGAAATCGTGGCAGTAATGTCGCAAAATTCTCTGAGGCCCTTTCTTTACCTCGCGCAACGAGGGCGCGTCAAAATCAAGCATGGCGCAAGTCAGATACTTGACGCTTGGTCTATGGGTCCGATCGGGGAACGACTGGTGCTTTTGCGGGACGCGTTATGTCAAGCCAGGGAAACGGCAATGCGAGTATCGGTACTCGCAACGCCTTTCACGCTGCGGAGGGCAATGACGGTTGTTGAGAGTGCCTCGTGGTCAGCTGCTTCAACATATGCAATACAATCTGTCGGTCCAGCCAAGAGGTGAGCTTGCTTGACGCCCGCAACTGCACGAATGGATTTCATCACTTTGCGAGGGTCGGGTGTATTCAGTTGCATGAGGATATAAGCGGCGGTCATGATTAGCCTCCTTCTTACCAAGGCTCCATCTTGCCAAAGGTTATGACAATTTGAGGTCGAATATCATCTACAATTATTATAGGGAGAATCCACATTGAATACAACACCCTGCTCATTCGTATTTCCCATTTGCTGAGGCGAAGCGAGCAGGCATGGCGAAACATAATTGAAGCGACAGGGAGCAAGGCAAAACTGAATGGCAGAGCATTTCGGTAGAGGTGATGGCGTATGGTCGCCTCGCGTCTCATCTCAACCACCAAATCATTAGGAAGTGATATAGTTGTCAAACTTCAAGCCCCTACTTAATTATGTTCTCCCTATTGACTCAGATGATTCCTTGAGGAGAAACTGATGGAAACAATTGTTGCTGCCCTGATAAGCGCTATTACAGCTGTCCTAGTAGTTCTCATTAATCGCAAGCCTGTTCAAACGCGGGAATTGTCATCCCAGACGCCAAAAGTTGATCCGAAGCACAATCAAGCCTGGGCTGTGCTGGCAGTGATTGGTTTACTTTGGCTGGTGATCTCGACAGCCTTGTTGACGGATTCGTTCGAAAACATTTCCCGAATCAACACTTCACTCATCATTCCGGTCATCACGCTTGGCGCTGCATTTTTATGGATCATTGACGGTTGGATTGCGTTTGCAATTGTTGTGATTCTGCATATCGTCAACGTAATTGCATATATGGGTGTACATTATGGTGACGTGACTTACTATTTCTACGGCGTATCCGGGGTCATTATGTTCGCGCTGATCGTTTCCATCAACGCAATACTAGTGGTCCTGATTTTGCGTCTGCGCCGGGCCGCATAACTCACTTCATATATTTGTATTTGGGGAGGCCGGGTAGGGGTGAACAAGCAAGGCAAAACTGAATTGCATGGCGAAACCCCAGCCTGCCTTCCCTCATGTGTGTCATCTCCAGTAGAACCTTGCCTCGACTTCAACGTAGTTAATGTATGGGCGCTCTTTCATGAGCCAGTCGTTAGAAGATCATACATTCCGGAGATGTGAATGTCCGCAACTGTTCGGGAACTCAACCAACATTTCATCGATTTATGGTGGGAATGCGATACAAGCCTGCCTGACCTGGGTCCACTCTATCCATCCCGTGCCCAAACTCAAAACGAAAAACACCTGCTCCAATGTTTGGATCAGGTGGAGCGCGCCCTATCCAATCCGCCGCGCAGCCGGGAACAAGCCCAAAGCCTGCAAGTGCACCTGGGCGCGGCGTTCAGGTCTCTGGCCGAGGCAGCCCTGGGCTTCACGGCAGAGCAATTGGATCTCCTCCCTTCACAGGCCTTTTCAGATGTGTCGGGGGAATTTGTGCGGATGGCGCGCGCCTTCGATCCCAAATTGAGCGGCGAGGATATTTATCAGGCCGGGCGCAATGCCTGGACGGCAAATGGTCTGCAGTGGCTGCTGGGGCTGCCTGTGCAAAATACCCCTTCGGTTTTTGCCTACAGTTTGCTCTATCCTTATACCGATAACTACCTCGATGATCCTGCCATCCTCATCGCGACGAAACTAGCCTTCAATGAACGCTTCCGCCAGCGCCTGGCAGGTGAATTGAGGGCGCCAGCCAATGGGCAGGAGCAGGTCATATTCGACCTGGTGGCAATGATCGAGAGACAATATTCACGTTCAGACGATCCCACAGTCTTTGAAGGTCTGTTGGATATTCATCACGCTCAGGGCCAAAGCCTGAAGCTCATTCGAGGCGCGGCTGCGCCCGGCGAGGTGGATGTGCTTGGCCTGAGCTTTAGGAAAGGTGGAACCTCCGTCCTGGCTGACGGCTATTTGGTAAGCCCTGCCCTCAATGAGAACCAGCGCCAATATACGTATGGTCACGGCATCTTCGCGCAGCTACTGGACGATATGGAGGATGTCGAACAAGACAGCCAGGCGGGCCGCTTGACCGTTTATACCCAGCCAGGCGGTCATTGGACCATCGATGCGCTCGCCAATCGTAGCTTTCACTTTGGTCGTAATGTATTGATGGGTCTGGATTGTTTCAACGTGGAAGAGCCGGTCCGCGAGTTGATCCGCCGCGGCGCTGATTTGCTTCTCATCGATACGATCGGGCGTACGGATCGTTACTACACCAGAGCCTATTTAGGCGAACTCGAAGCACATTCACCTTTCCGTTTTTCATTCCTGAAGGACCAGCGGAATGACTTTTTCAGACGGCATGGGTCGCTGGTGAAATTACTGGAAACCGCTAAACTTTTCCGGAGCGATCGAGATAAATAGGAACCGCTGGGAGCAGGTCAAGGCTTGACCTGGACCGAATCAGTTCCTACGGTGTGAATGACCGTCGAATTGTAAGCGCCGTGAGCCATCAAGGTGGCTGCCGTGCTGCCGGGAGTTAGGTTGAGATCTTGTATCCGAAAGAAGAAGACGAGATCCAACCGCCCGTCACTATTCACATCCTCATAGTTCCAACGGATGGCCGCCGCGCCGGCACATTCCGTCGTCGTGGCGAGCACGGCGTCACTCAAATGTGCCATTTCCGGGGTGAACTGGCCAGCATTAAAATCCGGGGTCCCCAGTAGGGCGACCGGCAGCACGCCGCGGGCCGATAGTTTGATCTGATTGGGATAGTCGCCAGGTTTGATATCAACGCTGACAGGAGTTGGGGGAGGGCAGGTCGTCTCCTGCGCCTGAACCACTGCTGGGCTCGCAAAGAACAAGGCTTGCAGCGCTAACACACTGACCAAAACTTTCAACATTAAGTTTCTCATTGGCAAGGTTCTCCTTATAAAAGTTTTTCGTACATACCGGTACTGGGTTGAGCAATGGCTGACCCTAATGATCAGGTGTCCATGCCAAGAATCAACCCTCAAATCGGGCCACATCGATCACGAAACGAACTTCATCCTGGATCTCTCGATCCAGGCTGCCATATTCATGCTGTGCCCAGGTCCGCAGTGCCTCGATACTGGCCTCAAAGATGGCATCCGGGAGATCCCACGTCTCTGAATAGACTCGCGACGCAAAACGATCCAATTCTTCAGCCAGGTTGAATGAGTCGCGGTAGCGGACAGCTTCCACCTGGGTTATGGCAGCGCCCATCGAGCGGAGTTCCTTGAGGAATTCTTCCGGCTCCCGAACGCCGGGATGGCCTGCAGTCACACCCTGGGCGGTCAGCCAGCCGCGCCAGAAATCACGGATCTGTCCGCCCATCGAAACTCCCACCGGCGCCCAGGTGCTCACATTCAGATAGGCCCCTCCGGGCGCGAGTACTCGGCGGAATTCACGGAAGGTCTCACGCCAGGCGGGGATCAGATGCATAACATGCACGGTCAGCACGGTATCAAAATGCGCGCTGGGGAAGGGGAGCAGAGATGCATCTGCCTGGACGATGCGGGGCGCGGGGAATTTACCTTGAAACCGTCTCAACATGGGGACGGAGAGGTCACACCCCACCAGGTCCACGCCGCGTTCCAATAAAGGGATGCTGATCCGCCCGGTGCCCGAGCCTGCTTCGAGAACGCGGGCTTGCGGTCCAATCACCTCCAGCAGGGCCGGGATCCCATACTTTGTGATGGGTTCCAGCAACAGGCGGGTCTGGTCATAGTTATGGGCGGCGCGGTCGAAAGAGCGGCTGTTACTCATAGATAGATAGTCTGGGTAGCACGAAAAAGATCTCTGAAGAGACGATTGCCTGATTTTACAACGAAATATTGGGTTACCGAAAACCGCCGCCGAAAACGGCGCAGCCATACGGATGAAATGATGGGTCGCCGGCGTTTGTCCATGCATGGCTTTACAGAAGCGAACCCATAACATACAGAGAGACTTACCGTTAAACACTCAAGGAGCACTTCAAAAAGCGCTTGGTATTGACGATTTATCCGCTTTGGGGACTGCTAATTGAAATTCACTTGGAAGAAGGAGATAAATATGAAAACCCGTACCCATAATTTAGAGCATAGACAGCCAACGACCCATGCAGCCAAATCCGTTTTTACTGGCTTCCTGGTAGGCAGCGCAGTGGGCGCTGCCACGGCGTTGCTCTTTGCGCCGCGCTCAGGTGAGGAGACACGCGCAGAGATCCGCGACAAGGCGGTCGAACTGCGTGATCGCACGACCGACACTGTAAAAGATACAGTATCACAAGCCAAATCCAGGGCGTCTGAGATCAGGGATAACGTTGTAGACAAGGCAGGGGAATTGAAGGAGCGCGGCAAGCAGACGATCAGTCACCAGTTGGAGCGTGTTTCCCATACTGCAGATGCTGGCAAGGAAAAGGTCCAGGAATATTAAGAGAAGCAGGGCAACGCGTTCGCTGGCAGGATTTCATGACCCTCTCCCGATCGTAGGAGAGGGTCATTCTTATTAGGGGTAGATCCGACTCAAGGCAGGGTGATCCTCGCACATTCCACGCCCCGGGCATGTACCAGGCGGAATTCCCAGGTAGCACTCGGCTCCCCCTCCGGAGGCTTTAGGATGTCCACATCCCAGAGACGCCAGTTCAAGTCTGAATAGAATTCTCCATCCGCACCCACAATTTCACCCGGAAACCCCGTGCCGCCGTTGGCGATGTGCTCAACAGTATCATAATAGACATAGGGCGTTTCACCAGGCTGCAGCCCGCTGGCGATCACTTCTGCCAGGTAGGTGCTTATTTTTTGAAGTCGAAACGTCACACCGGCGGCAGGCTGGCATCCCGGTATTGAGAATGGCGTTGTCGCTGATTCCACCCCTGGAATTTCCCCGGTTGGAGGGGCAGTCACCCCTGGCTGTGCCAGACATGCAGTAGTGCAGAGGACAATTGCTGGAACAATCCATCGGTTCATGGCAAACTCCTTGCATTGGCCCATCTATAGTATACAGAATCCGTCTATGGGAATCAATCTAGTGCTCGCCCCGCTGTGAAGCGTTTGCCCAGGCAAGTGGGTAAAAAATGAAAGGGAATACCAGACCTGAATCTGGTATTCCCTCTGCTTTTCTTATCTACTATTGATGTACCTGCCTGACACTTTTAACTTTCAGCAATCCTCGGTGGTCGAGCGATGTCCTGAGCCTGTCGAAGGGTGCCCCGTGTTCGTCGGGGTGTACCGAGACCACACATTTCATGTAATCTTTCGCTTGCCGGCTTCTTTTGGTCTCGACACTTGCACCTGGCGCAAGTGCAGGTGTACAGGCTGGGCAGAGCACCCAGCCTACTCGACCAACGGAATGTTTTTGGAACAAACTATCAGGTGGCTAGCTTTTGGTGAGATTAATTATTTCGAGGCTGAGCTGGAATTCGCGGCTTCCAGGCATTCAGGACAAGCGTAAATTCTCCGATCTTACTGCCATTTGCAAAGACCGCATATTTATTGTAAATCGCCTTCTCACTGGATATTCTGCAAATCTCGATGTCATCATAGATGGGGGGCAGGATAACTCTCGAATGCGTTCCGCAATCATCTGCCTCTTCTCCACAGACCAGGCCGCTCTTTCCATTCACCTCAACCCGTTCCAGGAAATACTGGCAGCCCGCATAATTATCATAATGCAGACACTGCGTGGCGATAAACTCCACTTTTTCACAGGGATCAAATATAGTCATATCAGACATTCCTTTTATGGATGGGCACGATTATCACCACGATCCATAATGATTTTGGTACGCAACCCGCCTTTTTACAATTGACAAAAGTCATGATTTGCCCAAGACTTTGTATCACATCCCTTCCCATCTTTCCCACGCTGCCTTCCTGCAGGCGGGTCGATAGAAGTCGATTTGTCCCTGCCTGTTTGCAGATTTGTAAAGCCTGAAAGCCAAATTCGCTTGAATGAGGTTTAAAAATGAGTACAATGAAATTACTTCAATCAGGGTGCCCCCCTCACTCTGGTTGAAGTTTTTTTGTTGCCTCCTCAAGTTGGGGATCAAGTATCAACATTGACTCAGCGCATCCTGAACAACAATCCCTCTAATTTCTCCATCTGACCGCTTCATGCAGCGTTCATCTTCGAGCACTATAATGCCAGCTGCATTCTTCAGGAGAAATTAATGTCCGATCTTTTTTCAATGGGGAACGAGAAAACTCAATCCCGTCAAACTTCTGCACGTGGCTGGCTGGCTCGTGGGCTGACCTTGATCGATGCCTATCCTTTATATGGATTGGCGTTGATCCTTGTTCTGGCGATCACGGTATCCGTTGCCTTGAATCTCGCACACCTCCCACCGGCTGCGAACGCCGGCGAAAATGATACCTGGTGGGCGATTGCACTGAACCTGATCCATGGTCATGGTTATAGCCTGTGCCTGACGAGCTATTTCCCATTCTGTGGACCAGCCAATCAGGTTACGGCTGCACGTGAACCCCTGCCTGTTTTATTGTTCGCCGGTGTGGCATTTCTCAGCGGGGAATCATTGTGGGCCGCAGCAGCAGTTGAGCTGATCATTTACCTGGCAATCCTGATTGTGATCTATTTCCTGACACGGGAATGGAGCAATCCACGCGCTGCGCTGCTGGCGGCACTGTTATGGGCCATCTACGTCCCGGCCATCGAGCTGATCCCACAGGTCTCCGGTGATTTGCTGGCGGCGCTCCTGGTCAGTGTAGGCATGCTTTTCACCCTGCGGGCGCGTCAGAAGCGGCGCCTGCGTGACTGGTTCATCGTGGGAGCAAGTTTTGGGTTGGCCGCGATCTCGCGCTCCGGCACGCTGGTGATTGCCGCAGTGGTGATCGGAGGAGTGGTCCTCGAATCCTGGCGACACAGGTTCAGCCCCAGGGAAATCATGGCTCCCGCACTGATCCTCTCCAGTCTTATCATCCTGCTGATGTCCCCCTGGCTGGTGCGGAATAAGATCGTTTTCGGGCGCCCGATCCTCGGGTCCAGCCTGATCGGCTACAACCTGTATCGTCAGAACTATATGCTCGGGACAGGCAATTATTTTCACTATGTGGGGTCGAAGGAGGGAGATGCAGCCATCCAGGCGCTGCTTGCCCGCCGGACAGACCTGAGCGGGATGGAAAATGAAGCCCAAATGGACCTGGTTTATCGCGGGGAAGCCCTGCGGATCATTCGTGCGCATCCGGTGCAGTATGGTCTGCTCTCAGCTTTTCGCTTTTTGCCTCTCTGGTTTAATTGGGGATATCTCGAGGCCTATGGCAGACGCGTCAACCGGTATGATGCGGCGATCATGCTCTTCCAGGGCATTTTATTGATCCTGGCTCTGGTGGGCTCATGGCGCAATATCCAGCGTTCGTGGCCGCTCTGGGCAAGCATCCTTGTATTTAGCCTGACATACATGGCCCTGATCTCCCGGCTCCTGTATCTCATGCCGGTCATGCCGCTCGTCCTGAGTCTGAGCGCCGCAGGCGGAAATAAACTATTGGAAAATCTTCTTCCTGCAGAGCCGAAGAGCGCCTCCTAAGGGCGGCGCTGAGCGCAGGGCGGTAAGACCCGCCTTAGAAAATTCTGCCGCTTGTCTCACGCATGTTCTTGGATTTTTACAAATTATTCTGACATAAGGATCTTCGCGCTGACCGAAGGGAGCGTACGTTGCTCTGCGGAGCGAGTGTACGTCGAGCGCAGTCGACACTGGCACCTGAACGGGAAGCGTTCAGCTTCCAGTGCAGGTGAGCGGGCGGAATCAACCAAATATAGCGTTCACCTGCACTGCGCGCAGGCGCAAGTGTCGTCTACGTCTTGCGACGAACACGCAAGCCTCCGCTCACATAGTCCCCGAAGCGTAGCGTAGTGGGAACGCGAGTGGATTGTCAGATTAAATTGTTAATCTTCAACCACATGTTTCAGTAAACTTTTTTAGCCACTTGGTAGGCTAGAATCAAAACTTGAAGCTTAGCGAATTATCCACAAGACCCCCGACGAGCACCAGGACTGCCCTGGCACCGTCCGCCAGGACAGG
>DATGYJ010000525.1:0-2383 GCA_035298105.1 Anaerolineales bacterium
CGGCGGGCTTGGCTTCGCTTTCGCCAACCTTGGTCACCGGCTGGCCTGTCGTCGGATTGATCACATATAAGGTGCCGCCGTGTTTTCCGGCAAGATAATTCTCTGCCCATTTTTCGATCCCTGCCCCACCGAGGCGGTCATCGACTTTATAGCCAAGACGCCGGTACTTATCGACTTCAGCTGGGTCAATGGACCGAGTGTAGCCAACGATATTGGAGCCGACCCCTTGCTGGAAATAATAGCGAGAATTGTATTCCTGCCATTGCAGCCCACTGGGTGAAATGGATCTGATCCGTTCAGATTCTTTGTCAGAAGCTTCACAGAGCAGAATGGGATATTGTGCCGGAGTATTGGCGATTTGCTCAGCTAAAGCATCCATGCTGATGCCGCACAACCGAAAGATTTCGGGCAGCAACGTTTTTAGGCTGTCTTCCGTGACATCCCCTGGGACGATGTAAAACGCATACGCATCAGACTGGGCTGCGATTGCGTTTCCATCTCGATCATAAATGTTACCACGCGCCGGCGTGTTGTAATCCATACGCAAGACATTGCCGCCTGCCAGCTCAGGCAGGATGAGAGCATCTTCCCACTTAATCTTCCATTGATTATTCTCAAGTGCAAGATGTACGACGATATCGCGTTCAAGGTCTCCGATCAAGGCAGTGTGATAGATGATGTGATAGGAGACTTCCGAGGAATAGGTGTTGACAAGGGAGGAAAGCACTTGGTAATCAAAGGAACCGGAACTCATTTCATCCAGTGCCTCTTTATTGCGTTTGGCGAAATCCTCCAACGTGATCGAATCCTGGCTCGCTTTGCTCAACAACGAATACATTGTGTTGTAATCGTCGGCTTTGAATGCATCGAGGTAAGCGCTAACAGCCGCGCCTGCATCTGGCGCGGGGATAATTGTCACCGGTGGCGGTGGCAATGACGTATCCGTGGGCACACCTGGAATAGCAATTCCAGTAGGGCCGCAGGCGCTCAAGAGAGTCAGGATCACAAGGATGTTGAACCAACGCAGAAATTTCATACTTTACCTTTCAATATACTCTTCGCGCAGAGCGGAGCCGCAGGCGTAGTCGAAGCGCCATTTCATATATCTCGCTTTAGCCCGCACCACTCAATATCATGCTCGAAACGGGGCACTGATATTCCAAAAGTGTTTCGCAGCCTGCGAAAAAATCCGTTTTGGGCTGGATATTTATCTTCCTCATCAAGAGGATCACATGACACACCGGAAGCCCCATCACACTGGCATAACAGCCATCCATTTGAGCAACAGGGTGAAATTGCGGGTGTTGGATGGCATATGCGCCTGCTTTATCGAGCGGATCGCCGGTCTGTACATAAGTCAGGATCTCCTCATCAGAGTAAGCGCGCATCGGTACATCTGTCATGCACAGATCCTTGAGGAGCAGTCCATCGCTTAGGCGCAGCAGGGCAATCCCGGTGTAGACCTGATGGGTATGCCCGCGTAAACGTTGGAGCATGGCAATGGCAGCCGCATTGTCTTCTGGCTTGCCCAAAATATCTGAGCCATCCACAACGGTGGTATCCGCTGCCAGGACGATTTGATCCACATCAGCCCGGACGGCGCGTGCTTTCATTTCGGCCAGTCTTAAGACGTAATCAGTGGGTGATTCGTTCGCGAGCTGGCTTTCATCTACATCGGCTGCCGAAACATCGAATTTCCAATCAGCGAGGGCCAGTAGCTGGCGCCGGCGCGGCGAATTGGATGCGAGGATCAGGCGAGGTTTCTCAGTCACGGACAAGAATTCTAACACAGCCCGTATCCCTGCCTTTTCACATTTCAGGAGGGTCGAAGCGCCTAAACTCGCAGCTGCGATAGGCTGCATCGCTTTGTCTAAAAGTGCTCCCTGCGCCGACCACCTCCGGCTCTTCGAGGCGGCGCAGGCCTTACCTGTAATCGCCGCCGCGATAGGCTGCATCGGTTTGTCTGAGCAAGGGTATCTAACGATGGAAGCATGGACCTTATAGCTGACCAGATCGAATGACCAGCGCTGGAGAACTACCGGCTTAGTACAGGACTAGTACAGGATTAGTACAGAATTGCCGAGAGGAGTAGGAAAGAAACTGGGAGAAGGAATGTGCAATTTGCCCGGGAGTAGCAGCAGAAAGCTCACTCATCCGGTGCGCGACCTGAACCTATCCGGCTTCAAAAAGGGCTGCATGGTACAATGCGAGAAAATTGTCTGGTCATGGAGGCGGATGTGAAAGAGCTGCAGGAACGAATTTTGCGGGATGGCAAAGTACTTAGCGGGGGAATTTTGAAGGTGGACAGCTTTGTGAATCATCAAGTAGACCCGTTATTAATGGATGCCTGTGGAAAAGAATTCGCCCGACGGCTGGGTGGGCT
>DATGYJ010000526.1:0-7667 GCA_035298105.1 Anaerolineales bacterium
GCCATGAAGAGCGCCGCTGGAACACCTTTGTCCGCCACATCCGCGATGAAGAGACCAAGCCGCTTGTCCGGCAGGTCAAATACATCATAGAAATCACCGCCTACCTGGCGGGCCGTCTTCCAGCGCGCCGCGAGCTCCCAATCTGTAAATTGGGGCAGAGATTCCGGAATGAACGTCTGCTGGATCTGGCGCGCCAGTTGCACTTCCGTTTCAAGGCGTTCACGGACCACCATCTCTTTTTGCAGCAGGTCATTTTGAATGGCGAGGGCAGCTTGTTGGGCGATGCCGGTGATGATCTCAAGCCGTCGAGCCCGGAAGCGTAACCCATCTGGAGCTTCCTCAATCAGCATCACGCCGTAGAGATCGTCTTTCACCGCGATGGGAACCGCAAACAGGAAGGCCTCGGGGTTACCGAGATTGACCTCCCGATTCGGGTCCAGGGAGATCCAGGCAGAAAGACCGCGTTGCCCGTCAGCATCCAACTGGCAAGCCATCAAACCGGTAGCGCTGCGACAGGCATCCAGAAAGGCGAATTCTCCAGATGCAAAAGAACGATCCCAGAATGTCTTTTCCTCCTCTTCACTGAGCCCATATTGCTGTGAAGGACGAAAGAGATTTTTTCCCGCGTCCCATTGATATAGCGCGGCGCGTTCCACACCCACGAGGATTGGCAGAATGCGAATAATTGTACCGAGAATTTCATCGACGTCATTCAAACTTACAACGGCTTGTGCCACCTGTAATAAGGCCGCAGAAGCATACGCCTGCTCCTGGGCGGTATCATAGAGCCGTGCATTCTCAATGGCAACTGCTGCATAATTCGCGAACGTGGTGGTCATCGCCTGGGCTTCATGGCCATATCTGCCGGGTGTGCTGTGCGTGAGAGTGATCACACCATAGGGCTGCTCGCCAACCCGCAAAGGCACAGCCAAAGCGGAATAATCCTGGTCAAAGCCGGCAGCCAGGGCGGTGATCCAGATCGTGTCAGATGGCTTTCTGATCACTGGCCGATCTGAATAAAGCGCATTCATTAACTTTTCGTAAGCATCCGGCGAATCATACAGGGCCTGCTCAAGTGCATCCTCATCGCAATTGTGGCAGGCAGCCAGATAAAAATCGTCATCTTCCAGCAACCAGATCGCCGAAATATCCACCGGCAGATTGCGGTCCAACTCGGAGAGGACGGCTTCCAGCACATCATCCACACTGGCATCGGCGGAGATCAAACCTGCCACCTCACGGAGTCCATCGGATATCTGCCGCCGCCACTGCTCGGTACGATACAGGTCAGCGTTATGGATGGCGGTCGCGATATTGTCTGCCACTGCTTCAAAGATCAGCTGATCGTCTTCGCTGAACGCGTTGCGTTTGTCAGATTGGATATCGAGCAGGCCCACAATTTCCTCTCCATAACGCAATGGGACACAAAGCTCTGAGTTGGTGTCTTCCGGCGGCAGCGGTGAAGGGCGATAACGTTGATCGCTCTTCACATCGTTCGCGAGGATCGTTTTTCCCTCACGCGCTACCCAGGGAATAATCCCCTCCGGGTCGTCGAGCGGTAAAGTATATCCCACCAGATCCCTGCTGCGGGTACCGCTGCCCGCCTCGTACTCGATCAGCCGCCGGTTCAGATGGACGGTGAATAGATGCACGTAAAGATAACCAAACCGGTCATGGATCAAGGCAGCCACGTTATTCATGAGGGCTTTCAATTCCAGGGAAGCACTCACGCTTTTGCTCACTTCGGCGACCAATGCCAGCTGATCGGCGCGCCGGTGAAGGTCACTGTACAGGCGCGCTCCCTCTACTGCGCCAGCAATCGTATCTGCCAGCGCCTCGAGGATCAGCAGATCATTGGGATGAAAGGCATTCACCTGGTCACTTTGAATGTCGAGCACCCCCAGCACCTGATCCCCTATTTTGAGCGGCAGGACAACTTCGGAATGCGTCTCTGGCAGACTATCAATAAAGCGATAGCGGGGATCCTCCCGAACGTTTTCTACGAGAATCCGTTCTCCCGCCGCCGCAGCCTGCCCAATCAACCCCTGACCGATCTCCACTTCCAGGGCCACCGGGGCTTTACGTTTGTTTTTGCGCGGCGCCTTCCTTAGGCCCTGCCCTGCCGCCGGTGGGATCTGCGAGGCCTTTGGCATGGCACTGGAGCGGAAACGCAGGGAAGTGGAACCGGGCCGCAGCGTAAAGATGGCTACATAATAATAGTGAAACGTCTGCTGGATGAGTTCGGTGACGCGGCTGGCAAGCTCATTCACATTCAAAACATGGGCGATCTGCGCGCTGACCTCCCGAACAAGATTCAATTGATTCAGCCTGAAGCGCTCTACCGCGACACGATGGGCAGCAGTCAAACTGACTGCGACCGCGCCGGCCAGTCTCTCCAATAGATCCAGCTCTGCCTGTTTGAATTCGGGGCCTTTTTTTCGCGTGACTTGCAAGGCCCCCAGTGTCACGCCCTGCTCTATGAAAGGGACAGCGGCCCAGGTCTGGCGTGCGGCCGTACTCCCGGTGCTCTTCGCACGGCGCTGCCGGGTGCGAACCTTGCCAGCTTTCAGGGCCCGCTGCATACCCGGCAAGCCAGGCTGTTCCAGAAAAAGATTGCCTTCCTCAAGGTTTGGTAACCGGAAGACCTTTTCGTCAAGCCAAACCTCCACCTCGCCCTTCACCAGTTGGGAGGTCATCTCGATAATATGGTCACGCTGTTCAGCCAGAGATGCGGCGTTGACGATCTGTTCCCCCAGGCTGGCAATGTCACGCCAATCCGCGGTCACACGCGAACGTGAAGGGGCAGCCATGCCATTTACCTCTTGCGTTTGGTCATCGTAAGGACATTACTTTTATCGGGCTTCGGCTCATAATGAACTTCATCCATTAGTTTGCGCATCAGAAAGATGCCCAGTCCCCCAATTTTGCGGTCAGAGAGGTCAGCCTTTAAGTCGGGCAATGGAATTTGAGATGGATCGAAAGATTCCCCGCGATCGATCAAAATGATCGTAATGACCTCCCCCCGCATGTCACAGGACAGTTCTAAAATCCCATCAGACCTGTTCTCGTAGGCATGCTCGATGATATTCGAAGCAGCTTCATCCGTGGCAAGTTGGATATTATAGACATCCTTATCGCTAAAGCCGCCTTTGTGTGCGATATCGCCCACAAACTCACGGATCTCATCCAGGTTTTCAAACTTCGCGGCGAACCGGACAGTCTTCATACGGCAAAGTTAAAAGCCGCCTCCACATAATAGAGCTGAAGGCGGCCTCCTTCCATAGCGGTGTTTCAATGACTCCAGCCTGGCAGACAAAAATCTAAAAGTGTCCCACTGCCTGGAGAGGATCATCAAAGGTCTTGAAGAGTTCTGTAAAACCGGCCAGTTCCAGTGCTTCACGAATGCGGTTCGGGACCATGGCAAGCACAACTTCACCGCGATTGTAGCGTTTGCAATTACGCTGGGCTGCCAACAGGGCGCGAAACCCTGCGCTGGACATATATTCCAGGTCGCTCATGTTGACAACCAGCTTGTACTTGCCCCCATCGTTAGCCGCCTCCAGCGCCTGGGCCAATTGCGGAGCCGTCGCACTGTCCACACGTCCCTTGACTGTGATCATGTCGCAATGCCTGAACTCCTGAACCGTGATGTCCATAGAACTCCTCCAAATCGAATGTACTGTGCTGAGTGACAAAATTATATCATGAGAAATTATCCGGCTCATGCGGCTATTCTGCGGCCTTCGCCCAGATCAGGCCCGGGCTTTCAATTTGCTATCAAAACGTGCCAAAAGACAAAATACTATTAGAATCAAAAATATGCCCCAGGTGGCAAGGAGAAAATATGGACGGCGAACCTATCCTCGTCATGCTCGTCGAAGACAATCTGGACCATGCGGAACTGGTCATTCGCACCCTGGAAGAACACCGCATCGCCAATACCGTGCGCCATTTCCTGGATGGGCAATCGGCCCTGGATTATCTTTATCGGCGGGGCGAATTTGCCGGATCTGACGATATCCAGCGTCCCCACGTCATCCTGCTCGATCTGCGTCTCCCGCGCGTCGACGGCATCGATGTGCTCAAGATCCTCAAGGAAGACCCTGACTTAAAAAACATCCCCGTCATCGTCCTGACCACTTCGGAGGCGGAAAAAGACGTCGCCAAGGCTTATTACAACCACGCCAATAGTTACCTGGTCAAGCCGGTCGGGTTTGAAGATTTCAAAAAGCTGATGGATGATCTTGGCTTCTACTGGCTGGGCTGGAACGTCAATCCCAATCTCCGGAAATAAAGCGAGTTGCTTCCCAACAAACTACGACGGCGTGGCGCCAGGCGCCACGCCGTCCTTATGTTTATTCCCAAGCCACGCTTACCAATACAGCTCGAATCGCCACACGCTTTCGATATGTGTTTGTCCTTTCATCATACTCTTTACAAGTCAGGAGTGTAAGCCAGGGCTTCTCCTCATGCTTTAGGATCGAACTATCATTTGGCTCAACCACAGTATTCCCGCGCACCTCAAATGTATATTTTTGTCCATAGGCATGGATAATGATCTTGTCTCCATATTTGAGCTTATTCAAATTGGCAAAAGGTCCCGGCAAGCCATCGGATAGATAGACATGACCAGTCAAGACACTGTTCCCATTCCAGGATGGGAATGCACTTCCCTCCAACCAACCTGCCTGTTTGCCCAACCAGGACACATTCCAGGTTCCGTTTTTCAGCGGCACACCGACAATAGGTATGCTGATCCCCAACGATGGGATCTCAACCGTCACGCCACCTGTGCCGGCATAATCTTCCTCCGGAATCGTCCTCAGATCAGTTACCCGGTTGGGTGCAAAGCCTGTGACGGGCAGAAGTGCAGAGGCTGGGGCACTTCCTCTATGATCCCCTCCGCCATTTCTACTACCTCCCCCGGGCTTTGAAGAGCCCAATACAATCGAATGACTGGTGCTATATATGTTGATCTGACTGCCCGGATCGTAACTGCGTTCAGTGGAGAAAACATTTGAATTTTGAAGGCTGCTGACATCACCGGGCAAACTAGTCCATGCCACGCTGGCAGTATTCGTTATTCCGCCTCGAGGCAAAGACAAAACCCTGACCCGGAAGGTGGCCTGTCCATTGCCGTTGCCCAACTCAAAGGCATTCCATTTAGCCGTAATTGTGCCTCCACTCTCGGAACACACATTTGCGGCCTGTGCCCCAGATGCACATTCTAAAGAACCGGGCACATATTGCAACTCGGCAGGCAGATGATCTGTCAGGCTGGCATCGTAGGCATTTGTTTCACTCGCCGCTGAGTGCTTAATTTTCAATGTAATCGTGACTTCAGAGCCAACTGCGATGACAGATGTGTCCGCAGTTTTCGAAATGGAAAGCTTAGGTTCGGCAACAATGAGAGTTGTATGCGCGGGGCCAAGGCTGCCTGAACTGTCCGATAACCATTCCGCATGGTTATCAAGGTGCACACCTGATTTGTTCCCGGCGCTGTCTAATACTACTGTCCGGTACGTTACGATGAGGGTCTTATCGGAGCCCGTACTATTTGTCAGCGTCCCAAAGTCGAAGGTCACGCGGCGGCCAACATCCACAGGCGTTCCAGCACTCGCGTTATCAACGACTGGTTCGGAACAGATCGCGCTAAAGCCATCTGGTCGGGAAGTCTCCAGGCCGTTATTGGCAATCCCGACACAATCCATATAGGAAAGGCCGCGTTCCATCGTGTCCACAAGTTGGGCATTGGCGAATACACCGGGCGGGACAGTGATGCTTACTTGATAAGTTACGATTTCACCAATTGCCACCTCTGGACTCGTAGTAGTTCCCTCATTGCTATCAATCACCGCTTTGCTCAAGCCACTTGGATCACCTTGCGCCGGTGTGACCGTTACACGGGCATCGTCGTCCTCATCTGTAGAGCCATTGTTCGGTACAGAGTCGGGATCGGTCAAGCTCGAGGCCGTGATTTCGGCGTAGTTTTCATAAGACCCGCTCACATTCACAGTAACGGTGATCAGAAGAGACTTGGTCTCGTTGATCGCCAGGCCCCCAACATTCCAAACGCCGGTGCTGGAATCGTATGCGCCGCTGCTACTATCTGAAACATAAGTGAAGCCGCTGGGAATGACATCGGTCACTCTGACACCTGTAGCAGGAGCAGGACCTTTATTGATGACATCCAGGGTAAATGTGATGTTCCCAGCGACACTGGGGGTAGCATTGTTTACGGACTTGTCGAGTTCAAGGTCAGCCTGCAGTAAAGTGACATTCACTCCGGCCGTGTCGCTATCTGCAGCACCTTCCATTGTGCTCACGTTGGCAACATTCGTGAAGTTACCAGTTACATTGTTTATTGAGCAGGAATACGTCCAGTTTTCGGTGCGCTGCAATTGATTATCGTTGTTGGTATCCCCGCCTATCAACGTGGGCCCACTCGTGCATTGTACATCGGTCACGGTTACATCTGTCAGCGTTACATTGCCTGTGTTTGTCACTGTTAAAGTAAAGTTAGCAGTTCCGCCACTGACTACAGTTTGTGTTGCAGGGGTTTTCGCAATATTAACTGCCGGGTTCTGCGTAAAGTTCACAGTGACTATACTATTGCCCGGGGGAGTCTCATTACTGTCACCCGTAGCTGTGTTGGTGTAACTGCCATTATTCAAATCCACCTGGGTGACCATGTGTGAAGCGGAGCAGGTCATTGTTGCATTGGGCTGCAGGCTACTGGCCTGCAGGGGAATGCAGGCACCTAAGCTGGCATTGCTATCCATAACTGAGACACTGGTCAACGTCACATTGCCTGTATTTCTGACTACGATGCTATAGGTGATCGTGTCGCCTGCCACGTAGGGGCCGTTGGATGTTTGACTCTTTGCAACGGTCAGGGCAGGATTCTGAGAGATAGGTTCACTCAACAAATCATCATCCACAACGCTAGATCCTGTGGGCGGTGTACCCGTTACCAGGCCGGTGTTATCGATCTGCCCGGCATCGACATCGGCCTGGGTCACCGTATAGATCGCAGTACAACTCATGGTAGCTCCGGGCAACAACGTTGAGCCCTGGACAGGTTTACAAATGATCGCGCTTAAGCCAGAGTGTACGTCTGTGACTGTCACGTTGGTTAGGATTACATTTCCGGTATTCTGCACATCATAGGTATATGTGATCGTATCGCCTACGGCATTCGTGCCGGTCGCATCCGAGCTCTTCACGATTGTCAACACAGGATTCTGCGTGAAGTTTACTGTGACCGCGCTTGTGCCTGCCGGCGTCTGGTCGCTGTCTCCTGTGGCAGTATTGACATAACTGCCGTTATCCAGGTCCGCCTGTGTGACGAGATGGCTTGCCTGACAAGTCAGTGTCCCGTTTGGCGCCAGACTCGCAGGTTGTGAGGGAACGCATACACCTACCGTGGCACTGTTGTCTGTAACGGTTACCCCTGTCAGGGTTACATTGCCCGTATTCCTGACTGCGATGTTATAGGTGATGGTATTTCCCACGCTGTAAGGTCCGGTGGAGGTCTGGGTCTTTACGGTTGTATGGGCAGGGTTCTGTGTGATCGGAATGGATAGGCTATCGATAGCATCCAGAGCTTCGTTAGAGCTCGCCGTCACATTGTTCGTCAGGTGACCGCTGCCTGCTGTGGGTGAACC
>DATGYJ010000527.1:0-13577 GCA_035298105.1 Anaerolineales bacterium
CGTGTCCCTGGTGTGGGGAAGAAGACTGCCCAAAAAATGGCGCTTCATTTAAAGGATAAACTCAAACCGCTGGATACGCTGGCGACGATCGCGGCAATGAATGACCGAGATAGCGAAGTCCTTGCTGCGTTGACCGCGCTGGGTTATTCGGTTGTTGAGGCGCAATCTGCGATCCAATCCCTCCCTAAAGACGCGCCTGAAGATACTGAAGAGCGACTGCGAATGGCGTTACAATACTTTCAATAACAAGAAGACCCTAAAGATTTCTTCATGAACAGAATTGGCATTCAGAGGGTCTTTGATTGCCAACGAAACGTCCAATTTGCCGTAAAAACCTTTAGGGTCTTTGTGTAATATCGATGGATGATTCTGAACTGCTGAAAAAATACGAACCTGCGTTGCGGTTTGCAAAAAGTGAACGGTTCTTCCCAATGGCGGTTGAGCCCTATCTCGAAAAATGTATCATCTTCCCAAGTGGGCCGCAAGGAGTGGTTGGTTTGTTATCCCATCCAAACGGACCATTAGTCACGCGCATCGGGAAACTGGAAGGCGGGGAGTATTTTCTTCGTTTTGTGAATGAACCGCTGATCGATTCAGATATCTGGGTATGGTGGGGCATCTTATCCGTTCTCATCAGCGGCGCAGGCTGGTTCATATCCCGTTGGAGGGGCGTTGAAGCTGCAGCCGCTCTGGCGTTACTGGCTGCGTTCATCATTTTTATTCAGATATCGCCAATTCGCTTGAGATTTTTCCCAGCCGCGCTGGCGGCACTTTTATTCTTTGCACTGGAAGCTGCTCCGATCTGGTTTTTTCTAACTCCACATTCTTTTATAAGTGTTCAGATCGAATACCTGATCCTGTTCCCCATTTATCTGTTCGTATTGTTCTATGTTTCCGTTCGGACCATGAAAATTATTTTTGATCATATTATTCCTCAGGCGCCTGGCGTTGTGATGGATATGTTTTCCCGCGCCACCGAGACCGTTGCACGTAAATCGTTCTACCAATACGCGAAAATTTTAGAGAAGGAACCGCAACCGGTTTATTACGGTCGAGTTGCGGGCTGGCAGGATGTTGAAGGCAACAACTGGAAAAGCCTGCAATATCATTACTTTTACGCGTTCAACGATTGGCGGCTTGCCGCCAATGGGATCAATCATCATGAGGGTGATTGGGAAATGGTCTCAGTGTATTTAAAAAATGATGAACCCTACTCGGTGTTATTTTCACAACATGGTTCTGGCGCTATGGAACGGTGGAAGGATGTGCGGCGTGTGACAGAGGCCGATGGAAGTGAAACAACGCATCCTCTTGTCTATGTGGCGCTGGGTTCGCATGCCAACTATAGCCGTCCGGAAGTGATCCGCTCATCCAGCCTGTTCCACGAAGGACTGTTTCAACGCTTTGTTTATTGGCTCGATGGTTTGATCCATTTTCTGTTTATGCTCTTCAATCCAAGCGAAAAAGAACGCCAAATTGCGCTACGGGAATTAGCCACACATCCAGCCACGGTATTAACCGAAGGAACTTTTGAGAAGCTGCGTGATAAGCAGGATCACTATATGGTGAGCCTGCCGCTGGAAATTGCAACAGGAGATGGATTTCGTATTGGTTATGAAGGAAACCCTAAGAGTGAAGAGATTGGCCGATCGAGCAGTTATCTCAAGCGCGTCATGTCAAACCGAAAGGTAGTGCACCCGGAATCTCACGAGTGGAAACAAGTCCTTCTATCGCCCGAACCGGAATGGGTGCGATATAAGGGCTTATGGGGCGTGAAGAGTTTAATGAAAGATGAATCGGGGCCGCCTGGACCGAAGTGGGACAGGCCCGACAAGTTGTTTGCTGTATACCCGCGCAAGCGCTGGGATAAATCCCTCGAGTGGCTGACAGAATTAGAGAATATCTTGATGTCGAAGAACAAAAAGAAGACCTAGCAGCACTCTAACCACTGTCGCTGGCGTGGGAGTGCTGCCTATGGCATGTTCTATCTTCTCCACCTTGCATAGACTGCCTGCGATAGCAGTCTTCCGGCGCTTTGCTCACGCGCAACCAGCTCACCCATCTCGATTCTCCCACCAAATCCATGCATGGTATCTTCCATGGCCTGCGCCACATGGATGGCTGAGGCGCGCACAGCGTAGATCGTTGTTACGAGGAATAACGGCTCAGCACTCAAGCATTCACGGCAGGCTTCAAATAGATTTGGCAGGGACTTATAGACTTCCCAGACCTCGCCTTTCGGTCCGCGTCCAAACTTTGGGGGATCGAGAATAATGCCATCATATTTGACTCCGCGCCGGGCTTCACGCTGGACGAATTTCAATGCATCATCGACGATCCAGCGGATGGGTTTGTCAGCCAGATTGGATAAGGCCTGATTGTCACGCGCCCAACCCACAGATTTCTTGGAGGCGTCCACATGAGTTACTCTGGCGCCGGCTGCGGCTGCGGCGAGAGTCGCCAGACCCGTATAGCCGAACAAGTTCAATACGTTGACTTCCTTATTCGCCTGAGCAATCAAACCACTAAACCAATCCCAATGTGTGGCAACTTCGGGGAATACACCCAAATGACGGCCCGGAGTTGTCATAACCCAAAACTTTAGCTCTCCCTTCTCAACATGAGACGGGTCCAGAATATATCTCATCTCCCATTTTTCCTGCACCTTCTTTTTGAAATCCCAATGTCCACCACTTTCTTCACCGGTCGGTTGAAAGACGGCATGAGCCTGTTTCCATTCGATGGAAAGTGAACGCTTCCACATCGCTTGTGACTCGGGACGCACAAAAACAAATTCGCCAAAGCGTTCAAGTTTCAATCCGTCGCCGCTATCGAGCAAGGCATAATCCGTCCAATGCGGCGATTCAAGCAAAGTGAATGAAGAGGATGTGATCATATAGGACATAAGAGGGAGGGGAAATCGGACAAACCCACTTGATTTTTCTTTTGAAAGTTGTATAATGTGGGAAATAGTGGTAGAAAGTGGAAGGACGCCGGTTGCGCCGGCGTTCGCCTGTTAAAAAGGAATTATAGCACAAATGTTCTTGGGTCAGTTCCAGCATAATCTCGATGAAAAAGGCCGCTTGATGATCCCGGCGCGCTATCGTGAGTTGCTGGCGGCCGGAGCGTTCATCACACAGGGCTTTGACAAGTGCCTTATGGTGATGACCGATGTCTATTTCAAACAGGTCTATGACCGCATCAACAGCATGAACCTGGCTGACCCAACTGCACGCCTCCTCCGCCGGCTTATTCTTTCAAATGCTTATCCTGTTGAAGTGGACAAAGTTGGGCGTATTCTTGTTCCACAGAATCTGCGCCAGGTTATCGCACTTGAAAATGAAGCGATCGTTGCCGGGCAAGGCGAATACTTTGAAGTCTGGGCTCCTGATACCTGGAACGAGCAGATGAATCAGTTCCAGGATATTGAAACAAATAATCAACGCTTTGCCACGCTTGATCTTTCCAGAGGTTATTTGTCGTCATAACGGCGACCATTGGTCGTCATTATGGACGATTTACGGCATCAACCTGTACTTTACAAAGAGATTATACACGCGTTGCAACCCAGGCGCGGTGGACGCTATGTAGATGGGACATTGGGCGCGGGTGGACATGCCCGCGGAATTTTGGAGGCGTCTGCGCCAGATGGGCAACTACTGGGTCTTGATGTAGACCCACAGGCGCTCGCGCTCGCTCGTAAGAACTTGGCTCCTTACGAAGAGCGCATCCATCTGGCGCAAGCCTCCTATGTTTCTCTAGCTACGCAACTGGGGCAGCTCCAATGGGATGCAGTGGACGGGATCGTGCTTGACCTTGGTGCATCTTCGATGCAATTCGATACGCCCGAAAGAGGCTTCTCCTTCATGCACGATGCTCCGCTTGATATGCGCTTCGGGCCTCATGTTCCGCAGACGGCTGCCGATTTGGTGAATCAGTTATCAGAACGGGAACTGGCTGACTTGATCTACCACTATGGCGAAGAGCGAGACTCCCGCAAGATCGCGCGAGCCATTGTCAAAGCGAGACCGCTGCACACGACCCGCGAGCTGGTTGCCGTGATTGAAGCGGTTGCTCCCCGTCGTGGTGATCGCGTTCACCCGGCGACAAGAACATTTCAGGCACTTCGGATCGCGGTGAATGAGGAGCTGGCTTCCATTGGAGAAGTCCTTCCTCAGGCGGTGGCGGCCCTAAGTTCCGGCGGAAGACTTGCGGTGATCTCCTTCCACTCACTGGAAGATCGGATCGTCAAGGATTTCTTCCGCACACAAAGCAGGGACCTGGTCAACCCACCCTACGAACAGCTTTATGAAGTCGAGCGCCAGGCAACGCTGAAAGAGGTAAATCGAAAACCGATCCTGCCCTCGGAGGATGAAATCAAAAACAATCCGAGAGCGCGCAGTGCAAAACTTCGCATTGCAGAGAAAACATAAGTTCTGCTGTTTACGGGAAGATATTTGCCACGAAGGACACAGAGTATACAAAGCAGCAAAAGTTACCCTTCGTGAATTTCTTGCTCTTTGTGGTTAAGAATCTTTTCCTGTAAGAAATTCGACCATCGCCCAAATAAATAGGTCGTTATGCAAGCACAGACAACTCAGATTATCCATGCTCATAAACAGGCTCCCTGGCGTGTTCAACGCCAGTGGATTAGCGCGTTCCTGCTGATTGTGATCGGCGGAGCAATGATCGCTGCGTTATATCTCGATGTGACCGCACGCTCGGCCCTGGCTGGACGCGAAATCCAGGAATTGCGGCTGGAGATCACAACTGTCCAACGCGAAAATGCTGATCTGGAGACTCAACTAGCAGGCTTGACCTCGACTGAGGCGATGCAGCAGCGCGCAGTCCAATTGGGATATCGCCCCGTCCAGCCTGGTGAACTGGATTATGTGGCTGTTCCTGGCTTTGTCAGGCCCGAACCTGCTATTCTGTTAGCAGCGCAAGATGAAACTCCTCACCTGCCTGTACAACCGGCCGAATATACACAATCCCTGCTCGAATGGTTCGGTGAACGGATTAAGTCCGGAGGCCCGCGGTAACTATGAGACAACAGTACATGATCCGTTCATTAATCATTGTTGTGGGCTTCGTGCTGGTCGGGCTGGCAGTTATTGTGCAAATTATCCGTATTCAAAACAGCGAGCAGGCAAAAATATTTTTGTCACAAGGGGACCGTTACGCGGGCGAGTTTCAAACGATTTATCCCGAACGTGGCGAGATCTATGACCGCAATGGTCACCTGCTGGCAGGCAATCGGACGGTCTATGAAGTAGGTGTGAGCCTGAGTGAAATGGAAAACCCTGATTCCATGGCTAACATTTTGAGTAAATACCTGGGACTTACCTATGATGAGGTTTACAAAAAGCTGACTGACTCTCCAAAGAGTTGGGAATATGTTGTGATCCGGGATTATGTCGGGGCAGAGACGGTCGCGTCGTTGCGGCAATTGATACAGCAATTAGAGGATGCGAACGATCCCCGCCTAAATGGACTGGCTTTCAAACCACATTTTGAGCGCAGTTATCCTGAAGATGCATTAGCTTCTAATGTACTCGGGTTTGTCACACGCGACGGGCACGGGTATTTTGGCATTGAAGAGAAATACAATGACTTGCTCGCAGGGAATCCGGTACAGGTTTGGGTGCCGCGCGATCCAAACAAGGTGAATGAGAATCCTAAAGTGCCCAATGGCACAACCCTTGTGCTTACTCTGAACCGCGACCTGCAGGCGAAGACTGAGACTATTCTCGATCATGCGCTCTCGGACTACGGCGCACAAAATGGCACGATTATTGTCATGGACCCGCACAATGGTGAAATCCTTGCCATGGCTGCCACACCGCGCATGGATTTGAACAATTACAGCAATTATTTTTCCTTATACGATGATGGCAGTCAATATAACCGTTCGATTGGCATGGCTTATGAGCCCGGTTCGGTCCTCAAAGTATTAACGATGGCTGCGGCACTGGATACAGGAACAGTCCACCCCGATACCACTTTTATTGATACCGGCTCCATCGAGGTCGGCGGCATCACTATCCAAAATTGGAATCGTGATGCCTGGGGACAGCAAAATATGATCGGTTGCCTGCAACATTCATTGAATGTATGTCTGGCATGGGTCTCCACACAAATGGGAGTGCAAACTTTTTACGGCTATATGGAACGCTTTGGTTTGGGTCACGCAACAGGGGTTGATCTGGCTGGAGAAGCCACCGGCAGGCTGAAAGTTCCAGGTGATTCTGACTGGTATCCGGTTGACCTCGGCACGAACGCTTTTGGTCAGGGGGTCAGTGTGACACCTTTGCAAATGCTAATGGCAGTGTCTGCCATCGCTAATAACGGAAAGATGGTCACGCCGCACGTCTTATATTCCATGCTGCGCGATGGCCATCAATATAATGTCCCGTCGCAATATGCTGGCTCACCTATTTCCCCTGAAACCGCCCATACCTTGAATGACATGCTATCGGTCTCATTGGAACAGGAATCATCACAGGCTCTTTTGCCCGGCTATCGCCTCGCCGGCAAAACAGGCACAGCCCAAATTCCAACAGACTATGGGTATGATCCGTTTCATACGAATGTTTCATTCATTGGCTGGGGGCCCGTGGATGATCCACAATTTATGGTATACATCTGGCTTCAAAGTCCAAGTACCTCTATCTGGAGTTCTGAAACAGCTGCCCCCGTTTTCTCGCAAGTTGCTGAACAAACTGTAATTCTGCTCAACATTCCTCCGGATGTTGTTCGTAGCCAACTAACATCGAAATAACATGCTGACTCTTGCCGATGCACTTGAAGCTCTTACGAATTTTCGTCCGCTAGCCACAACGGTGATCACCGAGGCGGTCATCGACTCGCGGCAGATCATCCCTGGTTCGATGTTCGTTGCTATTCCGGGCGAAAAAGTGGATGGCCATGATTTCATTGAGGAAGCATTTCGACGCGGGGCTTCTTTTGCTTTAATTCAGCGGGATGTGAACGGCTCATTCCGGACCCTTGACCTGCGCTCCGTTCTATCAATCGAGTCGCTCCCTCGCGAGGATCTGGTCCCGCCGATGTGCCTGCGTGTGGAGAACACGGTCACTGCGCTGCAACAGATTGCACGTTACTGGCGCCGCAAATTAGATTTACGCGTGATCGCTATTACAGGCAGCGTTGGCAAATCCACGACCAAGGAATTGGTGGCAGAAGTTGTCAGCACCCGTTACCGAACACTGAAGAGCCCAGGCAACTTGAACAATGAAATTGGCCTGCCGCTTACTATACTGCGATTGAGTTCAGGTTATCAGCGCGCTGTCTTCGAGATGGGATTCTATGTTCCCGGCGAGATTGCCTTTCTCTGCGATATTGCGCTACCGCAAATTGGTGTGGTCACGAATATCGGCACAGTCCATGCGGAGCGGGCGGGTTCTCAGGAAGCCATTGCACGTGGCAAGGCAGAACTCGTTCAGGCCTTGCCTTCCTCTCCCGACGGTGTAGCGATCTTGAACTTCGACGATCCCTGGGTCCGTCAAATGGAGGAAAAGACCAAGGCGCGCGTCTTCTTTTATGGGTTGTCCCGTGAAGCCAATCTTTGGGCGGATAACGTGGTAGGGCTGGGTTTGGAAGGGATTCGTTTTCGCCTGCATTATCAGGGCGAGACATTACATACGCGCATTCCTCTGATTGGCCGTCACTCTGTACATACGGCTTTGCGCGCGGCTGCAGTGGGGATCGTGGAAGGGATGAACTGGCAGGAAATTTTGGAGGGCCTCAATCAGGGGCATACACAATTACGCCTCGCAGCAGTTCGTAGCCAGGCTGGCGCTCTATTGCTTGATGATACTTATAATGCTTCCCCTGAATCAATGCTGGCCGCGCTTAACCTGCTCGATGAATTGGAAGGACGCAAAGTGGCTGTCTTAGGTGACATGCTCGAACTTGGCCCTTATGAGCGCGGTGGGCATGAAATGGTCGGACTGCGCACCGCACAGGTGGCAAATATCCTGCTCACCTTGGGCGAGCGGGCACACATGATCGCCCAAGCTGCGCGCCGTGCGGGCATGAAAAAAACTTCCATCGTTGAGTTCGACGAATTCGAGCAACTCATGGAATGGTTAAGAGCCAATCTGACAAAAGATGATACTGTCTTGATCAAAGGTTCTCATGGACTTCGCATGGATCGGATCACTGCAATGTTGGAGACGCGTTCATGAAGCAAACCTCTTTTGTGCTGGGACTTGCCATGCTCTCCTTCGCGATGACAGTGATTTGGGGATCACCATTATTGCGGATTCTGCGTCATTTCAGGATTGGCAAGTTGATCCGTGTGGATGAGCCGGGCCATCACAACGTTAAGATGGGTACGCCCACTATGGGCGGCGTATTGTTTATTCTGCCGGTTCTGTTATTGACCGGATTGCTCAATGCCGCGACGCTGATCGGTTTTACGGTGATCGGACGTTCCGTGTTGGTGCCGCTCATCGTTCTGGTCGGCTATGCACTACTTGGCGCTCTGGATGATTGGGAAGGGCTCCGTGGCAAACGCCGTGGCGAAGGAATGCGCGCCCGGACGAAATTCCTGGCTCAGGTGATTCTCGCCTTAGGGACCGCTATCGTATTGAAATATGTTTTGGAAGTACCTGAAATGCGTTTGCCCGGGATCAAAGGCGATATTGAACTTGGCTTATGGTATATCCCCATTGCGGCGTTCATTATCGTGAGCGAATCGAATGCCATCAATTTTACAGACGGACTAGATGGTCTCGCGGGACTGATCTCTGCAACGATTTTTGCCGCTTTTGGTGGTATTGCTCTCATGCAGGGACAGTTCTACCTTGCACGCTTCTGCTTCACAATCGTCGGCGCACTCTTTGGCTTCCTTTGGTTCAATGTGCATCCGGCGGAACTTTTCATGGGCGATACGGGTTCCCTGGCACTGGGCGCCACACTCGCAGTAGTCGCACTTATGACGGGGCAATGGCCCTTGCTGCTGGTCATTGCGGTGATCCCTCTCAGCGAGGCATTAAGTGTTGTTATTCAAGTGATTTATTTCAAAATGACCAAGGGTAAACGCTTCTTCAAGATGGCGCCTATCCATCTACATTTTGAATTACTTGGCTGGAGTGAAACCCAGGTCGTGCAACGTTTCTGGCTGATCGGTCTGCTCACGGCGATGGTCGGCATCGGATTGGCTCTTGTTTAATTTGTGACTGGTAGTTTGTAATTTATGAATTACTGGTTACATAGAAGTTATATGAAAACGAAATGGACTGGTAAACACGTTTTGATCCTCGGAGCTGCCCGACAAGGTTTAGCGCTTGCGCGTTGGCTCTCGCTTCATGGCGCCCACGTCACATTGAGCGACAGACGTGATGAGGATGAATTACGTCTGGAGCGTGCCTCGCTTGGCGAATATCAGATTGACTGGGCCCTCGGAGGCCATCCACTTGAGTTGCTTGATTCAACGGATGTGCTTTGTCTTTCCGGAGGAGTTCCACTCACCTTACCGATCGTCGCTGAAGCTGTCAAACGAGGGGTTCCTCTTTCAAACGATTCGCAGATCTTCATGGAAGTGGCCCCCTGCAAGACAGTTGGCATTACCGGTTCGGCAGGCAAGACCACCACGACGACACTAGTTGGAGACATGGCAAAGAAGGCTTATGGTGATAAAGCTTACATCGGCGGCAACATCGGCGATCCGCTGATCAATTATGTGGACAACATGAAGGTCGATGATGTTGCTATTCTCGAGCTTTCCTCCTTTCAACTGGATCAGATGACGATCTCGCCCAACGTCGCTGCCATTTTAAACATCACGCCGAATCATCTGGATCGCCATGGCACCATGGAGGCCTACACCGCTGCCAAAGCACGCATCCTGGAATTCCAAAGTCAGGAAGATGTAGCAGTTCTTGGGCGCGACGATAAAGGCGCCTGGCATCTGAGAAACAAGGTAAAGGGCAAATTGTATACGTTCAGCTTGAATGAACTTGAGGAAGGACTGAATGGCGCATATTTACAGGAAGGTTTATTAAACCTTCGTGATAGAGATACTTATTTACCATTGATTCTGCGCGAAAAGGTTTTATTGCGTGGCGACCATAACGTGCTGAATGTATTAGCCGCGTTTGCAATTGGACATGCTTGCGGCTTCCCACTGGATGCAATGCTGGATGCCGTTGAAGAATTTCATGGCGTACCACATCGCCTGGAATTGGTCCGTGAGTTGCATGGGGTGCGCTGGTACAACGACTCGATTGCGACTGCACCGGAACGAAGCGTGGCAGCTATCCGCTCATTTGATGAGCCAATTGTCTTGTTGCTGGGAGGTCGTGATAAGAATCTTCCGTGGGAAGAGCTGACCCAACTTGTCAGCGAACGCGTCGATCATGTGGTCCTTTTTGGTGAAGCAGCAGAAAAAATTCAGAAAACAATGGATTGGCTTGGGTTGTGTGAGAAGCGTTTCACACTCGAGCGTGTGGGTGGACTGCATGAGGCGGTTCTTAAAGCAGCGGAGGCCGCTGAATCAGGAGATGTCGTTCTGTTGTCACCAGGTGGCACGAGTTTCGATGAGTTTAAGGATTTTGTGGAGCGTGGAGAAAGGTTTAGAGAATGGGTACAAGAACTTTCGTAAATAACCGCTTGCCTTTTTCGCCGGCTAAGAATCTAACCCGTGGGGTGGATCTTCCATTGCTGTTGACAGTAGTCGCGCTGATGGTGTTTGGCTTGATCATGTTGTATTCCGCTTCGTTTGATTTTTCGTATAAGGAATACGGTTCTTCGACGTATATGTTCACGCGCCAATTAAAGTGGATGGCGCTGGGCATCATAGTTGCATTTGTGCTTTCCCTCTTTGATTATCACAACTGGCGCAAAATTGTTGTGTTCGCAATGCTCGGGACGATCGGCCTGCTGATCACAGTTCTGTTTATCAATGAAATTCGTTTGGGGGCTTCGCGCACTTTGTACGGAGGTTCATATCAACCTTCAGAGGTCGCAAAACTTGTTGCCGTCATATATCTTTCGGTTTGGCTGTATGCCAAACGTGAATTCCTGCACGATATTAGTTTAGGCTTAATTCCTTTGGGCGTTATTCTTGGTATCATTGGCGGTCTAATCTATCTTCAGCCAGACTTGAGCGCTGCCGGCACGGTATTGATCCTTGGTGGTTTGCTGTTCTTCCTGGCCGGTGCTGATATTCGGCAGATTGTGTTTTTATTGATCCTGGCGGTCTTTATGGGATGGGTCGTTGTTCAATTCAGCGAGACGGGTCAGGACCGCGTTGCTTCTTTCATCGCAGGTTTGCAGGATCCTACTCATGCCTCTTATCATGTGCAGCGTTCTCTCGAGGCGGTGATCAAAGGCGGCTTCTTTGGTGTGGGCCTGGGTCAAGCTGATACCAAGTTGACAGGTTTGCCGTTCGCACCTACTGATAGTATCTTTGCCGTCGTTGCCGAAGAGCTTGGTTTGTTCGGCTCGATGTTGCTGATGGGTTTGTATGCAACTCTTGTCTGGCGCGGATTGGTCATTGCGCGCCGGGCACCTGACATGCTGGGTACGCTGCTTGCCTCAGGTGTGACGTTCTGGATCGGCATGGAGGCGCTAATCAATATGGCCGTGATGGTTGGTCTCATGCCATTTGCGGGGAACGCCTTGCCCTTCATAAGCGCAGGCGGATCGAATCTCGTTTCAATACTGTCTGCGATCGGCATTATGTTGAACATCTCTCGTCAGAGCGGCGAGAGTGTAAAGATGGAAGAGAACGATTGGAGGTCATTCGGTGCGGTTGTTGATTTGCGCCGGCGGGACGGGCGGCGGAGTGTACCCCGCTCTCGCCGTTCACAGCGTACTCACGTCTAGGGTCACGGACGTGGAAACGCTGTGGGTGGGCGGCGAAGGCGGACTGGAAGAATCTCTGGTAAAACGCCAGGGGATTCCATTCCGATCTATTCCCGCCGCAGGTGTACACGGTGTGAGTCTCGTCGCCTTGCCGCGCAACCTCCTGATGCTGGCGCATGGTGTCCTGGTCGCACGGGGCATCCTCCATGACTTCAAGCCTGATGTGATGTTCTTTACCGGTGGTTATGTAGCTGTGCCAATGGCACTGGCAGGACGTTCCATTCCGTCTCTTCTGTATGTGCCAGATATCGAGCCAGGCATGGCCCTAAAGTCACTTGCTGGTTCGGCAGACGTTATCGCAGTGACGACCGAGCAATCGCAGCAGTTCTTTAACAAAAGAGTGTATGAGACCGGATATCCACTTCGTCCCGACCTTGCGCTTTGGGATCGTCAGACCGCCCATCAGCATCTCGGTATCTCTGGAAGATTGCCTGTCCTTTTGGTGTTTGGTGGGAGCAAAGGCGCACATTCCATTAATCAGGCTGTCTTGAACCACTTGAACGCCTTGCTCGAGAAGTTTGAGATTATCCATCTCTCCGGCGAAACGGATTGGCAAATTGTCGAAAGCGCGCGTGAACAATTGCCGGTAGACCTTGCCGGACGTTATCATGCTCTATCCTATCTCCATGAGATGGGTGCCGCCCTGGCTTGTGCCGATCTGGTCGTCTCGCGGGCAGGTGCGAGTTGCTTAGGTGAATATCCACTGTTTGGTTTGCCTGCCGTCCTCGTGCCATATCCGCATGCCTGGCGCTACCAGAAAGTGAACGCGGATCACCTAACGCGGCGTGGCGCCGCAGTCATCCTGGAGGATCATCGCCTTAATGACGAGTTGTTGGTCACATTGAACGTATTATTGGAAAATCCAAATAAGTTGAAAGCCATGCGCGCCGCGATGTTTGAGCTGTCCCATCCACGCGCAGCCGAGAAGATTGCTAGTGCGCTGATACAACTGGCTGGAGAATAACACGATGATGAGCATTGTCTATCTCTTTTGGATGTACGTGATCCTCTTTGCCATTGTTGGCGGGATGCGTGGCTGGGCAAAAGAACTTCTTGTCTCTTTCAGTGTAATCCTCGCCCTGGCGCTCAACCACGTGCTGCGCCGATACATTCCAATTGCGCAGAGTTTGGACGAAACAGATGTATCGCTCTTTTGGGTAAGGACCCTTATTCTGATCGTGCTCGTATATTTTGGTTACCAAACCGTTGTTAGTATTCCGCATCTGGCCTCACGGGCGACCCGTGAGCGTTTGCAGGATACACTCTTTGGCATCATCCTCGGCGCGATCAATGGCTATTTGATCGCCGGAACGATATTATTCTATATGCATGTTGCAGATTACCCATTTCCGGATGTTATCTCTAAGCCTGCTGATCCGGCGTTACAGCAAACTGTTAACCAGATGATGTTATATATGCCGCCGCAGTTGCTGGGCATCAAGTGTTGTAGCTATAGATGTTTTTTCCTCACGATGTGATAAAGCTTTTTGATATAAATTTGTTTGGATATCGTCAAGTAACTCAACAAGCTTTGTATCTAGTTCATTCAGTGGGACAATGATTTTTTCTCCAGTATCCCTTCTGGCAAGGACGACTTGTTTGTTTTCAATATCCTTTGGTCCTACTTCAAGGCGAACTGGAATTCCTTTCATTTCATACTCATTAAATTTCCAGCCTGGCTTTTT
>DATGYJ010000528.1:0-8061 GCA_035298105.1 Anaerolineales bacterium
CGGATGAGCTTCGCACCGGATGGACAATCGCTGCTGTGCGAATATTGTGCGCGCAACCAGCAGTTCACCGCCCAGCCTGGTACTGCTAATGAAAAGGATTTCATTATCGCCATGGCAACCGCACGCGGCCACGGCAAGCCGCTCGATCAACAGGTCTTCCACTGTGAAGGCTGCAGCTCCGAATTTATCCTGCCGCCGGACCAAATTTCAACGACATGTGTCTACTGCGGCTCGCCATACGTGGTCAATTGGGAGGCCGATAAGAAATTGCTTGCTCCCGATGGGATAATCCCGCATGCATTCGATCAAAGGCCTGCCATAAAAGTTCTGATCGAATGGGTGGAAGCGAATCAGATCAAACCCGAAAAACAAGTGGACTCGCCGCGCGGTGTTTATCTCCCGTTATGGACATTTGATCTCGGCGGGGAAATCGATTATGTCGGTGAAAGGATAGACGACAACGAAATCCAATTCGGCAGCCGGTTACCAAAGACAATTCGGGTAAACGATTGTTATCCTGTCCAGGTCAATGACTTGCCGATCCCCGCCTCCCGGAAACTATCCGGTGTCTTTCTGAAGTTGATCCCCGGCTTTGAGTTGAAAGCTGTGAAGCCATACGACCCGGGCTATCTCGCCAACTGGCCGGCCGAAGTATATGATATCCCGATGGCAGAAGCCTCGCTGGATGCACGCGCCCAAGCTTTGTCACGCTACAGGCGTGACCTGCCGAACCTGCTGACACCGCTGCAGATCATCTCCACGTCCTCTGCAAAAATGACCATTGAATCCTTCAGGCTCGACCTGCTGCCGGTCTGGATAACTGAACTCGCCTTCGGCGGGAGTGAGCATTTAGTGTTGATCAATGGACAGAACGGTATGGTCGCGAGCGATGTACCGGAGAAGTCAAAAAAGTCTGGCAAATCAGGTGGGTTGATGGAATTTCTGTCTGATTTGCTGAATGATTGAGTTCCCGTTGAGAACAGAGCATCAAAGCCTATCAGGAGGAGCACAACATGAATGAGCAGGAAGATTTCTTTTCACCAAAACATAATCGCTTGCTGAGTATTGCGACGTGGGCAAAATATTTGGCATGGTTAGTATTGATTGTTTATATCGTTTCAGCAGGAACACAGGTAATTCAATTCCAAAACAATGCAAATTATAGAGCAGCTATAGCTAATCAGCCTTCTCAAGGTCTAAAAGATTCATTAACTGAGAATCCACTAAGTACATTTAGATTAGGAATCAACATGGCCGCTGTAATTATAAAAGGCGTTGTTTACTACCTTGCTCTCAAAGGGATTTCCCTGGGTCTTAATATGATCATTGAGACTGACATCAATTACAGAGACCGAAAACAGGAAGAGGTAGTTCAATGAGCAATGACCTTCGTGATCAAATTTATAACGAACTCAATCTTAGAGAAACAGAAGATTTGTTGGAAATCTGGCAGACAAATGACCATGAAGAGTGGTCTGAGACTGCATTTGAAGTGATCAAAGGGATATTGATTGAACGGCTTGGCGAAGTTCCTCCACAGGAATTACCTGGTGATGAACAAGAAGAGGAGGAAATCCTTGAAGATGATGGGCTTGAGAAATGGGAGGCACAGTTATTGGATGATAAAAGCCAACCCGAGTTTTATGATACTCTTGAAGTTATTACACTCAAAGACAGTATAAACAAAACAGCAAAGGCAGTTATTGTTGTGTACGCTTTAGCTAATTTGATAAATATTCAGGGATATGTCTCACTTGCCGAATCATACTTTGTAGGTCATGAAGGATTATTTACTCCTCTGATCTATTTTCTAGCCTTTATCTTTGTAAGTTTAAATGCTGCTGTAAGTATTGCAATTGTATATTTCCCACTCAAGGCGTTGACTTATATTTTGCGAATCCTCATGGAAATGGAATTCAACAGCCGAAAAGGAATTAAGCCAGACCCGTTGGCTGAGTAGGGCGAGCCTTCTTCTAGACCATATCAAAACCAACCACTAACTAAAAGTTCTTCACTGATATAGCCGTCTCGGTATGTGCCTCGAAAACCCCTCGGTACTACTCGAGCACCCTCCTTCTTTCTTCTTTCTTCTGCCTTCTTACTTGTTTCCCTATCTACCTATTTACTTGTCTCCCCTTCCCCCTGTATACTTATCCCCATGCCCTCCACTCTTCCCATCCTGCGTGCCCGCCGTGAGCGGCGACTTGCCCGTCAACAGGTGAGCGCAGCCCGCAAGCGGAATAGTTTTCTCAGCCTGGGAATCGTGGTTTCCCTGCTGCTGGCTGCCTGTCTGCTCACCACCGCCTTTTCCTATGTCAGCCTTGCGCATGACCTCCCCTCGGTTGACCTTCTGCCTCAATTACTCAACCCGCCGGATGGGCTTCTGCTCCAGCCGACACGTATTTATGACCGCACACGGCAAAACATTTTATTTACCTTCGCTCCCAATGACTCGCCGCGCCGCTATATCGCTCTCAGCGAAACCAATCCTCAGCATCTCCCCAAGTCACTAGCCGATGCAGTTGTCGCAAAAACCGATCCTGATTTTTGGAAACACCCGGGCTACACCCTCGTAGGAATTACCGATTCCGAACTACACCCAACGATCGCACAGCGCCTGGTCTTCGACCTCCTGCTCTTCAATGACCCTCCATCGCTGCAACGTGCGCTGCGTGAACGGATCCTGGCAGCCCAGATCACCGCCCGCTATGGGCGCACTCAAATCCTGGAGTGGTATCTCAATTCGGCCCACTTCGGTCGTTACGCCTACGGTGCGGAGGCAGCTTCGCAGCTTTATTTTGGCAAATCGGCAACCGAGCTGACATCTGCCGAATCCGCTATTCTCGCGGCGGTGAGTGACTCGCCGAGTCTGAATCCCTACGATGCACCGCAAACTGCGCTTCAACGTGGGCACGAGACGCTGGGATTGATGAACGCGCAGGGACTCCTTTCCAATGAAGCACTGAAGAACGCGCTGGGTGAATCTCCGGTATTCCAAATCCCGCCGTCGCCTCCGTCGCAGCCTGCTGCAGCATTCACACATCTGCTCCTCACACAATTGGATACCAGCGTCCCGCGTGCTCGCATCGAGCGTGGCGGGTTGACAATTATCTCTACGCTCGATTTCGATCTACAAAAGCAGTCTTCCTGTGTCTCTGCGTTTTATGCCGCTCGGCTGGCAGGCCTGCCTGATCCTGTCATGCCATGCGACGCATTACGCTTCCTGCCCGCCTTGCCGCCCGGGATCAAAGTGAGCGATTCATCCGCCAGTGCGCTCATCAGCGACCCAAAGACAGGCCAAATCCTTGCGGTAGTGGGCGAAACATTTCAGGCGCAGGAAACGCCGTTGATCACTGCGCACAGGCCCGGATCTGTGCTGGACACGTTTACCTATCTAACGGGATTTACCCGGGGCTTGAGTCCTGCCTCGTTGATCTGGGATATCCCCGGCAAGACAAATGTCGAGAACTTTGACGGTCAATATCACGGACCCATGCGTTTGCGAATTGCACTGGCGAACGATTATCCCGCGCCGGCAGCCCAGGTGCTTTCCCAGATGGGCGCTGAAAATGTAGATAAGATCGCCGCCTCGTTTGGTTTATCCCGCGCGGCTGACGCACAACTGGCTTTGGCGGATGCTGCCGGCGCATATGGTGTATTTGCTCAACAAGGTGTGTATTTCGGGCAGGAAGTTAATGGCGCATTCGAACCCGTGACAATCTTAAAAGTAGAAGGCAATGATGGCAGTGTCTGGCTCGATTGGACCACCCCGCAAGCGAAACCTGTGGTCACGCCCGGACTGGCATATTTGATGAACCATGCCTTGAGCGATGAGTCGGCCCGTCTGGGTGTGCTGCGGAGTTCCGATATATTGGATGTTGGCAGACCTGCAGGTGTGAAACTCGGGCAGACAGAAGAGGCGCTGGATACATGGACCATCGGTTATTCACCCTCACGCGTGGTTGCGGTCTGGACCGGAGCGCGTGAGAAGAGTGACTTATCGCCGCGGGTACCCGCCGTTCTATGGAACGCGCTGATGCAAATCGCTTCACAGAATTTGCCGCTCGATGGCTGGTCTGCGCCGGCAGATGTCTCGGTGATCAACGTCTGTGATCCATCGGGAATGTTACCGACAGCAAATTGCCCAAATCTGGTGAGCGAAGTTTTCCTGAATGGCAACGAACCCATTCAACCAGATAACATGTATCGCAAGTATGCCATCAACCGTGAGACCGGTTTGCTGGCAACAGTTTTTACCCTGCCGCAACTGGTGGAAGAACGTGTGTATCTGGTGGTGCCTGCGGATGCGCGTTCATGGGCGGAAAGTGCCGGCATAGCGATCCCACCTGCGGCCTATGATGTCATTCAATCGCCGCGCCTGGATCCAAATGTAAACATCAGCTCGCCCGAATTGTTTTCAGAGCTGAACGGGAATGTGGAAATCAAAGGTACGGCAGCAGGCGATAATTTTAGTTCTTATCGAGTATTGGTTGGACAGGGGTTGAACCCGCAGAAATGGATCCAGGTGGCGGAAGGCAATGGACCGGTAACCAACGGTCTGCTCGCCAGGTGGGATACGCAGGGCTTAAGCGGGTTATACGCCGTGCAGCTTCAGGTGCTGAGAAGCGATCAGCGCCTGGATACGGCGATCATCCAGGTGACAGTAAAATCTTGATCTCTTGATACACCAAAGGAGATAACATGAATATTCTTTTACTCACCATCGGCATTATTGGCTTTGTTTTTCTCATTTTGAACGCCATATTTCTTGCCATCCTCTTCTTCATGCGCAGAAAGATGGCAGCGGTGGGACAATGGCCTTCTACGATGGGCAGCGTGGTCATGTCAAAGATCGAGCAAAGATCCTCGACTGAAGGCGGCTATACAGATTACCCTAGTGTCCAATACTCCTATCAAGTTGGTGGGCAGGCTTACCAAAGCTATAAACTCGCGCCGGGTCCTGAAGTGGGCGGCACAGGCGCAGGGAAGATCGTTGCCCGTTATCCGCCCGGCGCACAGGTGATGGTATTCTATAATCCGCAGAACCCGTCGGATGCCGTGCTGGAAAGAAAAGCCCCCGCCCAATTCTGGTTATGGTTGATATTGATCATCTTCGATTGTGTTTTATGTGGGGCCGTGCCAATTATATGGTGGGCACTCAGACAATAAAATCGCTAATCGCTGTACTCCGCCAGCCGTGCTCTTCTTTGCTCCAGCAGTCTTTGGATCCTGGCGTATTTCTCACGTGATAATGGAAATAACCAGGCCAGGATAATCGTGCCGCATAAGATCAGCGCGCCAAAAGGGGATACCAGCAAACGGATCATTTGCAGCGCTGAGGCAGTCTGCACGAAGTGCCGGCTGCCGTCAGGAGGCGAGACGTAGCCAGACCAACCCAGGAATTGCAATGTGAGGAAGATGACCAATGCACCGGTCAATTTTCGGATGAGGGTGCGGATCCCGTAAAAGATGCCCTCCTGCCTGCGACGGGTCCGCAGCTCGTCCCACTCGATCACATCTGCAAACAGTGAGTCGGGCAGGGTGTAAGCAGCCGAGACGCCGACCCCTGCCAGCGCCGCGATCGCCAGCAGATAAGCGGTATCGCCCGGTTGGATGGTGAAGATCATTAACTGAACTGCGACCCAGAAACCCATTCCCAGCATATACGCTTCCCGCTTGTTGCGCCATCTTGCCATCCAAAGCCAGAAGGGGATGCAGAAAATGCAGACGGACATCAAAACTCCAAAGAAAGCCGATTCATAAGCCAGGTCAAAACCAAGGATATGAATAGTAGCAAGTAAATTCCCTCGTGCGACCCAATAAAGCAGAAAGTAAGGGAAGGTCACTGCGATCATGTCGACAGCAGACCAGTTCAGCATGTGGATGCCCACTGCGTAGCGAAAGGGGATATTCTGCCAGGCGGCCTGGAGCGTTTCCCGGAACGGGATGGCTGCGGTCTGTTCAGGCCTGGACGTTTCACGCACGAAAAGGCCAATCAGCAGAAGGGGCAGCGCGCCAATTCCACCAAAGATCGCGCCGACCAGCATAAATCCCTGCTGTTGGCTGCCGCCTGAGGCAAGTACCATATCGATCACCGCAGGCGCGGCGATCACAACCGAGAGAGCGCCAACGAGCTGAAAAAAAGAGCGGAAGCTTGTCAGCGTGGTGCGCTCATCATAGTCGGGAGTAAGTTCCGGGGTCAGCGAAAGAAACGGCACGGAGATCAGAGTCTGCAAAGTATCCGCGAGCATGAAAGAGAGAGTCACATAGATGAGCAATGCGGTTTGACTCTCCCAATTGGGCGCAGACCACAGCGTGATAAAACTTAATCCAAAGGGCACGGCAAACCACAATAGAAAAGGCCTGCGGCGTCCCCAGCGGGTGTGCAAACGATCGCTCAGGATACCGACGATCGGATCGTTGATCGCATCCCATATGATGCCGGCCAGGGCGCCGAAGGAAGCCAGGCTCGGCTCTAACCCGACAACATCCGTGAGATAGATGGCATAAAAGATGGCGCGCATCATACCAATGCTGGAAATCCCCCAGTCTCCTGAGCCATATAAAAGTTTCATCCAAAAGGAAAGGCGGCTGCCCGAAGCTGTGTTGGTCATTGAATGGAATGGGTTAGTGTAGCACAAACCAAAGCGAGAGGCTTAAACCCAAATCATGTCCATCGTCTGATCTGATGGTAATTCTGAGAACAATGGTTGCTCAGCAATGAAAAAGCGAGGCTTGCTGCTCCCAACCTCGAATGACTGGCGAATGAGGACTAGAGGATGAGTACAGGATCAGTACAGGATTAGTACAGGATTGCCGGCGGGTTATCGAAAGGGTATTTCCAAATTGGGAATTCGTTAATATGTCCCGATCCCCCCTACTAAGGTTATGACGTAATGAATCTGCTTTTGTTCCCGGGCAATAATCTTTAGCTCACACTGCATTTTGAAGGCTTTTTCCTTGCAAAACTGAGGGTTTGATCGTTGTCGTTCCGTAGACGAATCGTATGGGAAGCATCGATGAAGATTCGGAATGCTTTGATACAATCCCGCGAGTAAATCTAAATAACATCTTTTAGTTTTCGGGCTGATTTGAATCTCTTCGTACCGCTGAAGTTTCAAAGATGCTCAACGACCCTCAACACACCATGACCCGAACTACTCTATCCCTAAAACTCTTTACAATCGTTCTTACCATATTTTTTCTGAAAACAGACCTGGCGCTGGCAATTGGCCGTACCGAAAGCACACTGCCCAATTTCCCCGATTTCTACAAATCAGTCCAAAACGGTGAGGCGGATGTGTTGCGCGGCGTATATGTACCGAACGTCCTGGCTCTGCCTATTGTTCAACAACCTGCCAATCGTCCCTTTTACGTTTCCACTCATAACGGCGAGCTCACACAGTTCTCCATTGCGTCGCAATATGGCAATACAGGTCTGCTGGCCCATAATACACTCTCCGGGAGGTTCTTTTCAGGACTGGCCATGGGTCAAGAAGTCCGTTTGATATACGGGGATGGGAAAGTTGAATACTTTGTTATAAAAAATATCTTACGCTTTCAAGCATTGCAGCCTGAAAGCGTTTCGAGCTCATTCCGAAATTTGGATCGGAATGAAGTCCTCTCGGCCGGCGACATGTTCAATCGGGCTTATGTCGGTGATCGCCGCGTCGTTTTCCAAACCTGTATTGCGGCAAACGGGGATTCCAGTTGGGGGCGCTTGTTCATTGTGGCTATCCCCAAAAAATCGTAAGAGTCATTTCAATTCTGCAAATTGATATTACCGAAATGAAAGGTGAACAATTCCAGTTTGTTGCTATAATATAGTCAATTAATATCCGAAATAGCAAACCCGTCGAAAGACGGGGACGCAAAGCCATGGGTCTACCGCCACATCATATGTGGCTACGACAGCCAGGCCGCCGAAAACAATTCTTTCGGTCCTGTGTGTGCTTGGGCGCCTTTATCAGTGAGGTACCAATGACGCTCAAAACACAGACCAAACGGACAACACGAAGTGCATCCATTCTTCTGGCGATTTTTGCATCGCTCTTCTACAAC
>DATGYJ010000529.1:0-5299 GCA_035298105.1 Anaerolineales bacterium
GCTACCCTGCTTATTTGGCCGGGCGGTTGGCAGAGTTTTACGAACGGGCCGGATATGTGGAGAATTTGAATGGGACCGAAGGATCGGTGAGCATCGTGGGCGCAGTCTCGCCTCCGGGCGGCGACTTCTCAGAGCCGGTCACCCAGCACACGAAGCGTTTCATCCGTTGCTTCTGGGCGCTGGATAAATCGCTGGCTTCTGCCCGTCATTTCCCGGCCATCAACTGGCTGGATAGTTACAGTGAATATATCGAAGATGTTGCCGATTGGTGGCGCGAGAAAGTCGGCAAGGACTGGCTCGCCATGCGCAACCGTGCGATGGAATTATTAAGTGAAGAGAATCGCTTGTCGCAAATCGTCAAGCTCGTTGGACCTGATGCTCTGCCGTACGCGGAACGTATGGTTCTTGAAACAACCCGCCTCATCCGGGAAGGCATTTTGCAACAGAACGCCACCGACCCTGTGGATGCCTACTCGCCGATCGAGAAGCAGATTCGCATGCTTGAGCTGGTTCTCTACTTCCATGATCGTGGCATGAACATTATCAAACGAGGCGCGCCTATTTCTGTGATCCACGATTTGCCAATCGTAGATATGTTGATCCGTATGAAATCCAATGTTAAAAATGATGAATTGAACAAATTTGAGGATGTTCAAAAAGCAATTGACGAGCAAATGAGTCAATTAGATGCGGAGTACAGATGAGTGAAGTAACCGTACTTGGCGGACAGGAGGTCGTTGGCGTTAGCCGCATTGAAGGGCCAATTCTGATTGTAGAAGGCGCGACGAACATCAGCTATGATGAAGTTGTGGAAATCCGGGATTCGAAAGGCCAACTTCGACGCGGTCGCGTGCTGGAAGTTGGAGAGGAGACGGCGGTTATACAAGTGTTCGCCGGCTCCACAGGCTTATCCATTGATGGGACCCGTGTCCGTTTTCTCGGCGATACGCTGCATATGCCGGTCGCTGAAGAAATGCTCGGACGTATCTTCGATGGCCTGGGCAACCCCATTGACGGTGGTCCCCAGCCGCTCACGGAGCATTACGCTGATGTGAATGGACAGCCCATCAACCCAACTGCGCGTGTTTACCCGCGCGATTACATTCAAACCGGCATTTCATCCATCGATGGGTTGAACACACTCCTGCGTGGGCAGAAATTACCCATATTTTCCGGCGCCGGCATGCCGCATGACCAGCTGGCGGCGCAGATCGTGCGCCAGGCTACTCTTGGGAAACCGGCTGGGGCCGCAGCGGATAGCGAAGCCGAACAGTTTTCGATTGTGTTCGCAGCCATGGGTGTGAAGAACGATGTGGCAGATTACTTCCGGCGTTCCTTCACCGAAAGTGGGGCACTAACGCGTGTGGCGATGTTCCTCAACCTGGCGGATGACCCCCCGGTGGAGCGTATCGTTACGCCGCGTGCCGCCCTGACCCTGGCTGAATACCTGGCCTATGAGCGCGAGATGCACGTCTTAGTGGTCCTCACCGATATGACCAATTATGGCGAGGCGCTGAGGCAGATCTCAAACATCCGTGGTGAGGTTCCCAGTCGTAAAGGCTATCCAGGTTATTTGTATAGCGACCTCGCCTCTCTGTACGAACGCACAGGTCGTGTCCGCACCAGCAAGGGGTCGATCACACAAATCCCGATCCTGACCATGCCTAATGACGATATCACCCACCCTATGCCTGACCTGACGGGTTACATCACCGAAGGACAGATTGTGCTTGGACGTGAGCTTTCTTTTGCGGGTGTATATCCGCCGGTGACGGTGCTTCCCAGCCTTTCCCGTTTGATGAAGGATGGCATTGGCAAGGGCCGCACACGTGACGATCAACCGCGTTGGGGTGCGCAGCTCTATGCCGCCTATGCCCATACACAGGATGTCCGTGCGCTTGCCTCCGTTATCGGTGAAGAAGAATTAACTGAGGCCGACCAGAAGTACTTGAAGTTTGGGCGCGCTTTCGAGCAGGAGTTTGTCAATCAGGGCTTTACCGAGAATCGCACGATCGAACGAACCCTCGAAATCGGTTGGAAGCTGCTCTCCATGTTGCCGAAGAGTGAACTCACCCGCGTGACATTGGATGAGATCGCACAATATTACAAAGGCGAAGATGCCGCAAATTAGTGTTCCCCCTACCCGTACGAACCTGATCCGCTTGAAGAAGGAACTTCGCTTTGCGCGGGAAGGTTATGAGATCCTTGACCGTAAACGCGAGGCCCTGACCTCTGAGCTTGTCCGGGTTGCCAAGGAAGCTGATGTGGTTCAAAAGGAAGTCTGGGCTTTGCTGGAAACCGCTTACGATGCCATGGAAAAGGCCCGGCTGGTGATGGGCAGTGATCATGTCGAATGGGCTGCTCTGGCGGTCAACAAAACGGTGGATGTCCACCTCAAGTTGCGCGGGATCATGGGTGTTGCAATTCCCATGATCACCGCGACTGGCGAGCCGCCGAAACTGCTCTACAGCCCCGGTGATACGGCTGCCGTTCTGGATGAAGCCAGCACTGCATTCCGCGATGTCTTGTTGCGTATACCGCAACTTGCCATGCTGACTGCCACAGTCTGGCGGCTGGCGAACGAATTGCGCAAAACCCAGCGTCGTGTCAATGCGCTCCAGCATATTTTTATCCCTCAATATCAGGATACGATTGCGTTCATTGTCAGCTCACTCGAAGAGCGTGAACGCGAGGAGACATTCCGCTTGAAGTGGCTGAAGACGAAGTTGACCAAGCCGACGGTTAAAATTCGTCACTACGAGCTTGGACAAACCGAATTTGGTGGGTAAAGGTGATAGTCATTTTTCTTTCGTCATTGCGAGGAGGGTGCCTTCCCCGACGAAGCAATCTCAGTCTTAATCGCATTGGAAATTTGCTATATGGGATTGCTGCCCGAAGAACGCTCGCGGAACCGCAGGTGTGACGGGATCAGGTGAACAAAATTCAATGCAGAAAAAGGAGTCCCTATGCAGATTGGCATATTCGGTACAGGAGTGACTGGACTGACAATCGGTTCCAAGTTGTTGCAACTCGGACATGAAGTCATGTTGGGGTCCCGAGACGAGGCGAATCCCGCGGCAGTTGCCTGGGCAAAGGATGCCGGACAACATGCTTTGTATGGAACCTTTATGAACGCGGCTGCATTTGGAGAAATTATTTTTAATTGCACCTTAGGGTCATCTTCTCTCGATGCGCTCCAGCAGGCGGGGGAAGAGAACCTAAACGGCAAGATTTTGATCGACACGGCCAACCCGCTGGATCGCTCGACGGATCTCTGGACCCTGACGATATGTAACACCGATTCTCTAGGAGAACAAATTCAGCGAGCGTTCCCCGAAGTGAAAGTTGTCAAGACGCTGAATACGGTGAATGCCAATGTGATGGTCGACCCTGCCAAGCTTCTTGAAACCACCAACTTGTTTGTCAGCGGGAATGACATTGAAGCCAAGGCAACCGTGGTCAGGATCCTGCGGGATTGGTTTGGCTGGCGGGAGATCATCGACCTGGGTGGTATTGCAACAGCCCGCAGTGTGGAGATGTACGTTTTGCTCTGGCACAGCTTGCGAAACGCCATCTCCTCCCAGAGGTTCAATATCAAGGTGGTTACTTCCTGACAGGGAAGTCAGTTACATCTATGTCGTTGCGAGGAGGGCGTTCTTCACGACGAAGCAACCCCCTAGTTATTAGGAGATTGCTTTCCGAAGGCTCGCAACGACATTAGAAACGCAAACACGGAGACTATTCCAGGAGTCTTTGGATTCCTGGAATGAGCCTCCGTGTTTTGTATCTAAAGGACTGACGGTTATCTAGCTACCTGACACTTTTAACGTTCAGCAATCCTCGGTGGTCGAGCGATGTCCTGAGCCTGTCGAAGGGTGCCCGTGCTCGTCGGGGTGTACCGAGACCACACATTTCATGTAATCTTTCACTTTCAGGTTATTTTTGGTCTCGATATGCTCCCTTGGTCCTGCAGTCCAACTGCAGGACCAAGGGAGCTACTCGACCAACGGAATGCTTTTGGAACAAACTGTCAGGTGGCTAGATGATTATCTATTTTTTTCTATTGTTTTCGACTACAGCCTCGCGCGGCTCTAACATGCCCCAACGAGAGGCCCCAAGGTAAAGGATTTCCAGGATCAGGTCTTCGTAGCTGATTCCCTCGGCTTTGCTTTGCAGGCAAAGATCGCTGTAATCTGGCGTTAAGCCGGGCAGGGTATTGATCTCCATGACGCGCGGGTTGCCATGTTCATCCAGGCGGATGTCTGTGCGGGAAACATCGAGTGCGTTCAGCAGCTGGTGGGCGCGCATGGCGTAATATTTTAGTTTCTTCTCCAGCTCGGGATCAAGGTCCGCCGGGCACATATATCCCGGTGCGCCTTCTTCTCCGACCTCTTTTGATTTCGCCTCCTGGCTGTAAACCATTGGCGTGACCGAGCGGGTCATATCCAGTTCGAGGATCGGGAAGCGGTGGAAGCCGTCTTTCTCGTACCACTCCGGGTGGCGTGAGTATAGTTTTGCATCGGAACGCCCGAGGATGCCGATTGTAAATTCGCGTCCTGGCAAAAAGGTTTCAACCAGGGCAGGCTGCTGGTAGGTATTGATAATATATTGCGCTCGTTCGCGCAATTCCTTTTCGTTGTTAACGATTGCATTCATATCCACGCCCATGCCTGTCCCCTCGCGGGCGGGCTTGACGAAAAGCGGAAACTCCAGTTCGGGGCGCAGAGGTTCATCTCCGATGCTGAACTCTTGAAAGGGGGCCACTGGCAGGCGCCGGTCACGCCAGATCCGTTTGGTGAGAGTCTTGTCGAGAGAAATGCCGTTGGCCAGCACACGCGAGCCGGTGTAGGGTATTTGTAACAATTCCAGCAGGGCCGGGATTTGGGCCTCCCGGGCGTCACCGCCGAGACCTTCGGCGATATTGAAGCAGATATCAGGCTTTTCTTCACGAAGTGCGTAAGGGAGGTCCGTGTCAGCCTGGATAAAGACGGTTTGATGGCCATCGGTTTCAAGCGCGGCCCGAATCGAGTTGATTGTCTCAATATGATCGAAGTCAGCAAAAGCATCCGGGGGAACGCCTTCGGGCTTGGGAAGCGAATCATCCTTGATGTTTGCAAGGACGGCAATTTTCCAATACCTTTTCAGGTCACGACTGGGAGGTTTGTCTTCTCCGTGAGGCAGCATGTTTTCTCCTTGAGCAAATAAAATTTCGTGGCTAGTATAGTCCAAGCTGTGCTCCTGACAAGGGTTGTACATTAAAGATATTTGTAACTAGACAATGAAGGTTCTTTCAGGTATC
>DATGYJ010000530.1:0-5048 GCA_035298105.1 Anaerolineales bacterium
GGCATGCGCCCTGTGCGTCAAAGGCTTTTGAAATGCCCCAGGCGATGGATCGTTCATTTGCGAGACCAAAAATCAAGGCAGTCTTACCGTCTAACAGTCCCATTTTTTCACCTTTCGATGATCTAAAATTAAAATATACCCTGACAGGTATGTAACAGACTAATTCATGCTAAAAAACAATTTTATCAGAAAGTTGTACTAAGAACCGTCTTACGCGCCTGCAATGGGATCGTACTGGCACAGAGGATGGATTGATTGGCGCGGGTGACATCAGGCAGATGTTCCGTCAGATAAATCTGGGCGAGGTCTCGCTTGCGTTCCGAGACCTGGGCATCCTGCAGCAGCAGCCAGGAGTTGAGTATGTATACAGCCATATTCACGAGGTCGGAAGCGTAATAATCGATCAGATCCCGTTCCATGGCCTTCAACGCATCTGTAGCGTGCTTGAGCAAGTTCGTTGCTTCAATCAGTTGGCCTTTTAACGAAGCTAAGTCCGGTCCATAATCTTTGGCGGCCCATTCGTCAAACAGTGGATCAAGAGCATGACCGAGCAGTTTGCCAATGGCAGCCACAATTTGCAGCTGGCTGGTGCCTTCGTAAATGTTGGTCACCCGCACATCGCGGAAATGACGTTCGACGTTGAATTCGCGCATATAGCCTACGCCGCCGTGAATCTGCATGGCAAGGTCACAGACCCGGTTGCCCATCTCAGTGGCATAGTATTTCGTGAGAGGGGTCAGCGTATCGGCGAGATTGGAAGCCTGTTTCAGCTTCTGGCGCACTTCCGGACCCGCCTCGGGGTTGCCGCTGCTCAAGTGCTCGTAGGCTTTCAAACGATCCACCCAGCAGCCGGTTTCGCTCAATAGAGCACGCGTCGCTTCGATCTCGCCGCGCATGGAGAGCAGCAACCGTGAAACAGCCGGTAAATTCGCAATTGGCTGGTTGAATTGTCTGCGCTCCTGGGCGTAGCGAAAAGCTTCTCGATAGGCAGCCTCCGCAATCCCCAGGGCCTGGGCACCGACAGCCAGCCGCGCGCCATTCATCAGCGCCATGGCATAGCGCATCAAGCCAAAACGGCGTTTGCCCACCAATTCGGCGGGGGTGTTGTTGTATTGGATCTCACAGGTGGGCGAGGCATGGATGCCCAGCTTATTCTCAATCCGGCGGATATGGACTGTTTCGTCCCGCTCGACCAGGAATAATGACAAGCCACGCGCATCACTCGAACCAGCTTCACTGCGAGCCAGCACCAATTGAATATCGGCGCAGCCATTTGTGATGAAGCGCTTGACACCGTTGAGATGCCACTTTCCGGTAGCCTCGTCAAAGGTAGCACGTGTCTGCACTGAGCCCAGGTCCGACCCGGCATCCGGCTCAGTCAGTACCATCGCACCGGCTACTTCACCGCGGGAGAAGCGAGGCAGGACGCGGGCTTTCATCTCATCGCTGCCAAACTCATTGATCGAGGAGGCGATCTCCTGCAAGCCGAAGATCGTCATCAGCCCGGCTTCCGCCCGCGAAAGGATTTCCACCATCATCTGGTACAGGGTCTCGGGCATATTCAGACCGCCATATTCCCAGGGCAGCATGGCCCCCATCAATTCAGCCTGCTTCAGCGCCTGAATGGCCTCCTGCGTAGCCGCAGCATATTCAACCTGCCCATCCCGAAATTGCGCCCCTTCTTCATCTGCTTCCACTGCCCGGGGCGCAATGACCGAGGCACAAACTTCGCCCAGTACTTCCAACAACAGGCGGTAATTGTCTTTGGCGTCTTCGTAATTGCGCGGTGCAGCCGGATACTCGTTAACGGTGCTGTACCCTTTTTCCTTGATCTCAATCACTTCGCGAAGGTCTAACCGTTCCAGACGGAATTGTAAATCCAGGTTATCCAAAAAGAAGTTTTCAGCCATAGTGTGTTCGTCCTTGCTTATTTAACTCTCTCGCGCAACGCGCGGATCAATAGCGGTAGAACCTCGCCCAGATCGCCGACAATCTTGTAGTGGGCCACCTGGAAGATCGGGGCATTCGGGTCGGTGTTGATGGCGATGATCTTGTTCGATTTATCCATGCCGGCACGGTGCTGGATCGCCCCGGAAATTCCCGCCGCAATATAAAGCCGGGGCCGCACTGTTGTACCGGTCTGACCGATCTGATGTTCACGAGAAATAAAACCGGCATCGACAGCTGCCCGTGAGGCTCCCACCTCGCCGCCGATCAAGTTAGCCAGTTCCCGGATCAGATCAAACTCACTTTGACTCTCTACTCCCGCACCGCCAGCCACAATCACCGGGGCATCTTTCAGTCTGACTGTCGGTTCGCGCATTTCTCGGCTTAATACCTGTAAGGCGAAATCCTGCGGCTGAAAAACCGGCGTGATGTTCTCGATCGTGCCTTGTCGTGTAACATCCGGCTCATGGCGGCGCATTACACCTTCACGCACGGTTGCCATTTGAGGGCGGGTCTTCGGGTTGACAATGGTGGCAATGATGTTGCCGCCAAAAGCGGGCCGGATCTGGTAGAGCAGATCCTTATAAACGGTCTTTTCCTTCTTTGACGTGTACTCACCGATTTGCAGGTCAGTGCAGTCGGCGGTTAGTCCGGCTTTTACGGCGCTCGCAACACGTGGAGCCAGATCACGGCCGATAGGCGAAGCGCCTACCAGAAAGATGTAGGGTTTTCGCTCTCGCAATAGGTCTGCTGTCACGCGTGTGTAGGGCAATGTCCGGTATATCTCCAATTCAGGATGGTCAACAACCAGAACATGGTCAGCGCCGTGCTGGATCACAGATTCGGCCAGGTTTCCGATCTCGTGACCACACAACAAAGCCCAGACCTGGCTACCTAATGTCTGTGCCAATTCCTGACCTTTGGCCAGCAATTCCACGCTGATCTCGGCGATCTGTCCGCCTTCCTGCTCAATAAATATCCAAACGTTTCGCTCAGTCGTCATGTTGGCACCTTTATCCTACGATGTATTCCCTGATCAATTCCTGGATCAATGCTTGAATGCCTTCGGGCGTAGCCGGAATATCCTTGCTTTCAGTGGTCTCCAGTACTACATAGCTGACCTTGTGCACCTGTGTTGGTGACCCGGCCAGTCCCAATTGGGTTTCATCCACGTTCAAGTCGGTCGCGTTCCAGACCGTGATTTTCAAGTTGCGCTCAGTCAGGTAATTCTCGAGCGCGGCTTCACTGCCAAATTCGGGCCATTTCTTGAGCAGTTTGGGATATTCCGCCGGGATGGCTGCCAGCTTATATTCAATCTGCTTGCGGGCCGAAGCCGGACGCGGCTGATTGGCTGAACCGACCACCGTCAGCAGACAGGGCAGACTGCACTTTACCAATTCGGTACCCAGGTCAAATGCCCGTTGAACGACGATCCCGGCCTCATTGGCCTCAATGATCGATTCGGAGTATGTAATCTGTGGAATGCCCAGTTTCTCAGCGATCTGTGGACCCACCTGGGCGGTATCGCCATCAATGGCCTGGCGCCCACAGAAGACCAGATCGTAGTCCCCAAGTTTGTCGATGCCGCATTTAAGCGTATAGGAGGTGGCCTGGGTATCGGCTCCGGCGAACTTGCGGTCTGAAAGTAGGATCACCCGGTCAGCGCCCCGGCAGAGAGACGCACGCAATACCTCGGCCGCCTGCAAGGGACCCATGCTCATGACCGTCACAGTCCCCCCATAACGATCCTTGAAATTCAAAGCCATTTCCAGGGCGTTCAGATCTTCCGGGTTGAAGATGGCCGGCAATGCACTGCGGTTCATGGTGCCATCTTTCGTCATCACCTCGCCTGTGACATTGCGTGTATCAGGCACCTGCTTGACAAGCACGATCGAGTGATAGGGTCTTGTAGGGGGCATTGATTACTCCTTCTCGGCTTTATCTGTTGTTCTAAATCGCCAGGGCTTCGAGAGCCATGGTTCGGGCGTATTGTTTAAACCCACACGAGGACCTTTCGTCACGCGTGAATTTGGGACTTTGATACCCTCTTCGATCCACAAGCTGCCATTTCTTTTCGTTAAATCGATACCATTCTCATTTTTCGTAATGCCCATTGCCTGGCAGAGTTTTCCAGGTCCGAGCGTATCACGTCCATGCCGGCGTTCCAGCATGATCTCTACTCCTTCAACGGGCCGGATCGCACGGATCAAGACTGCCGCCGGAAACCCCTGGCGCTCGGCGACCACGTTCAACATCCAGTGATTGCCATACGTGAAATAGACGTAGGCATGCCCTGGTTCTCCGAACATGACCGCCGTGCGTGGGGTAAGGCCTGCCTTGGCATGACAGGCTAGATCATTTTGTCCGATGTAGGCTTCGGTTTCGGTGATGATTCCAACCAGCTTTTGTCCATCAAGGATGCGAACCAGGCGAGCGCCGATGAGGTCACGGGCGACCTTGAGGGTAGAGCGATCATAAAAGGAACGGGGGAGAGCTTTTACCATAGAGTTCACTGGGAGTACTGAGATTTTTGGTAGACGGCTAAACAAGTATACAAGTGCACAAGTAGACAAGTGAGTAAATGCCTACTTGTATACTTGTGTACTTCTCAAGGAGAAACAATACGCCCTCACAATAACAGTAGTTTACTTAAACCTTGGATCACGCCGAAGAGTTAATCTCAAGCCATCATCCAACCCAATGGATGGACGGTAATTCAGTTTTTGGCTGGCAAGCGTCAGGTCAGCGCAGAGGTGAGAGACGCCGCCCGAGGTTTGGGGGTTGTAGATCACTTCTGCATTGGTGCCTGTCACATCCTGAACGGCTTTAATCAGACCCCGAATGCTGGTCTCGTTGCCGGAACCAACGTTGATGACCATGCCATTGACATTAGGGGCGGTGGCGGCTGCGATCAAAGCACTGACTACATCATCCACATAGACGTAATCACGCGTCTGGCTCCCATCGCCATGCACAACCAGTGTCCCGCCGCGCAGGGCTTGCTTCAAATAATGCGGTACAACGGGCGGGTGAGAAGCCGGCAAATGTTGACCCGGACCATAGGCGTTGAAGATGCGCAGGCTGACGGTTTCGATGCCCCA
>DATGYJ010000531.1:0-6417 GCA_035298105.1 Anaerolineales bacterium
ATGTTCGAGCTGCAAAAATACTACTCATGGATCGTGGATCGTTTCCATATTTCCACGCAGGCTTATCAGAAGCAAACCTTCCAGAAAGACTATGACTTCCGCTGGCTGGAAGAACGCTTATTGCCCTTGAATTTCAGAATAGTCTTCTGCACGCGTTCGCCTGAAAGCTTTGACGCTGCCCGCGCAGAACGCTTGAAGGTCTCCGGCAATCCATCCCAATACAATGACTTGGGTCCATTCGTTCGTGAGCAGGAACTGATGCGTGAGTTGATCGCAAGATCCATATTGCCCAGCCTGACGCTGGATATTTCTGATAACAATATCCGCGCGGCAGTCGAACGAATTGCTGACTGGCTTGAAGCCTCCGGCGGACTGTATATGCCTGATTAAAAGAGCAGTTCCTGTCGCGAAAGAAATGAAGGCAACATGGAATTAACAGATTGGATCGATCTGACACTTGGATTGGTCTGGGGAATAATTATTCTTATTCTTTACAGACGGAATGGCCCAAGGATGTGGCCGCAAAATTGCGCGCAATATGCGAGATGAAAAGAGTTATAATCTTGATCAGAAAGTGAGGTAAGAATGGATGAGAACACGACTCGTCGCAGACCCTTCGAGGATAGAGTTCCTGAGGAAGTCCGTCAACATGCCCGGGCGGCACGCGAAGAAATGCGTGAAAGCATGAAAGCATTCTTGCCGCCTGATTTCTGGGAGCATGGCAAGAAAGCGCGCAAAGAGATGTTGTTAGCCTGGCGCAGTATGATCGATGCCGCGCTGGAGCGGATGGACGAAAAAGAGGAGAAGATTTAGTACCACACTGCCCTGCTACTCGCAGGGCAGTGTGTTTTTCCTCTTGACTACATTCCAGAGCTTGTTATGAATACTTCGAGAAGGTCCGGCCTGAGAAGTCGAGCTTATTAGCGCCAGGGGGAATGCCCGCGTGAGAAAAAAATCATCCACAGCAGGGTCAGTAATGAAAAAATCCAAAACACATAACTAAGGGTGAAATCTCCGCTCTGACGTAGGAGCACGCCGCCAAATAAAAACGCGGCGAAGACAATACTTACACTCACACGATTCACTGCGCCTTCCAAGTGATAAATCTGGCGCGAGACTTGCGGCACATTGACATTCAATTCACCGCGTTCGAGGCGTGTCAAGACTCGACCCGTTTGTGTGGGCAGGGAGATCAACTGTTTGACCAGCTCTCCGATCTCATCCAGCCAGACCTCCCAATTCGATACACCCTCTTCCATCACCATCTTCTGCGCATACGGAGCCAGTTGTGCCCACAAGTTGAAGTTTGGATCAAGCCCGGTACACATGCCCGAAAGGATGGCGACGGTCCGTCCCAGCAATAAAAGATTATGCGGTAACTGGAAGGGCATCTCGTACATCAATTCACGGAATTGCATCGCGAACTGGTGCATCTCTCTGGGGTTTACTTTCCGCAGCTCATTCATTGACATGCCCCAGAAGCGATCAAAGATCTGGGTCTCAGCCTGTTCCAGCAATTTCAAATCCGCGCTGGGCAGCAGAACACCCAGCGTTTGATAGGACTGGACTACTTTGGCGGGATTGCGTGTTCCAACGCCAATCAGCATATCTCGTAAGCCATCGCGCAAGCCTTCAGGAACTGTGCCGACCATTCCAAAGTCGACAAATGTCAATTGCCAGCCCCACTTGTTCTCTTCCGTCACAGGCCTGGGTGTTACGAACAAATTGCCGGGGTGTGGGTCCGCATGGAAGAAGCCATCTTCGAAGATTTGCTTCAGATAAGTATTGAACAGAACCTTCGCCACCTCGCCTCGCTCAATGCCTGCCGCACTGACCGCCGCGTAATCCGTGATCTTGATGGCATAGACGTTCTCAAGCGTGAGCACACGCATCGTCGTCTCGCTCCAGACCACGCGCGGCACATGGATGCGCTTGCGCCCTCCAAAATTCCTGGTAAAGATCTCAGCGTTCTTCCCCTCCGACAAATAGTCAATTTCTCTATGGACAGTGGCTTCCAGTTCCAAAATCAGGGCTCGCACATCCACCCGCTTGCGGATCGGCTCATAGCGCATCAGCCAGCCGGCCACGCGGCGCAGTGCAGAGAAATCCACATCGATCAATTGATCGATAAATGGCCGCTGGATTTTGACCACAACATCCTGGAACCCTTCCGCTTCAGCTGCCTCGGCTCGCAGACGGGCGCGATGGACCTGTCCTAAAGAGGCAGCCGCCAAAGGTTCAGGTTCGAAACGCTCGAACTTTTCTTCGAGCCGCGCGCCGAGTTCAGTTTCTGCAAGTTTCCGAATTGCCTCGAAATCCTCCGCCGGTACTTCATCCTGTAAACCTGAAAGCTCCTCTGTAATTTCAACCGGCAGAACATCCAGCCGTGAGGAGAGGAATTGCCCAACCTTGATCATCACACCACCCATACGGATCGCCATCTCGCGGAACCGGGCTGCGATCTGGGTATAACGCCTGGAACGCGTCTGCCGAGCCAGACTGCGCAAACCGATCCGCGGCAAAATGATCTCCCAAAAGACAAAACCGGCGGTTGCACGGGCAAAGAAGCCCATGATGTAACGATAACGAGCACGTAAGCGCGAAGATTGCATAGAGAGCCCTGCCTCCAAAAGATAGGAGGATTGTATCACCAAGAAAAACAATATTCTTATGTACAATTATCCAACGAAACACCGTCAGATCAATAGGTTTCGTGAGTGACTTATGAACGAGCGCGCCAAACGGATCCAAAAACCACGCTGTTTTCTGCTGTATGCTCTCGCACCCGCTGATTTACCGGCGGCAGAAGCCAATCGGATTCTGAATGCCTTTATCGGCGATCCTGCTCTGCCTCTGGCTATCTTTCATGACCACTTTATCGGGCAGGCGGGCGGGATTGTGATCTTTTATGTGGAGAGCACGCAGGAACGTGATGCTCTGCTGGCACAAACTTATCTCGAAGGCTGGCACGTGGAAATTCAACCCCTGATCTTTTCCCATAGCCCCTCCGCCTTCGATGAGCAGACCGCCTTTACACTGCGGGCTTACCGGGGCGTGGACTGGGAAGCGCTTCAAAAGGAAAAACGGCCCGCCTACGGAAATCCCAGCCGTGAGGCCGAAACGGCAGAAGAGGAGGAATAATGTTATTTGACCAGATCGTCGACGCCATGATCAAGGAAGCGATGGAGCGCGGCGAGTTCGATAACCTGCCCGGCAAAGGGAAGCCGGTTGATCTGACCGAGTACTTCGAGACGCCCGAAGAGGTTCGTTTGACGTATTCGGTGCTCAAGAACGCAGGGATGAAGTCCCACGAAGTGGAGCTGCTAAAGCAAATCGCCGAGTTGAAACAAGCCCTGGCGGCAGCCCTCGACCAGCAGAAAAAGCAGGAAATCGAGAGCCAAATCCGGCAGAAACAGATTGAATTCAATCTGATCCTGGAAAGGCAAAAGCAGGAGAGGAAAAGTAAGAAGTGAGAAGCAGGATAGTTCAAGGGCGCTCCATGGCATCTTCATTTCATTCGTGGGCCCGGTTTTTCGGGCAATTTTGCCTATTAAAAGGCATCGCCAGTCGGCCCGCTACTGTTTGAGTGTGAGGTTAGCTTTACAAATCATCCCGAACCTGCTATACTCCCTGAAGTTGAAGTTGACTTTCTTGGCGCTCAGGCGCCGTTTGTTTGGAACAATCGCTCTGGTACGAAATATCCCTCGCGAGCAAGTCAGCGAGGGTCTTTTTATTTAGACCTTAACCGCCATTGGCGGATAAACATATTTTTTAAATTAGTGAGGATAAACATACTTGTATGAGTAAGCACGGAAAATTGAAGATCATTCCCCTGGGTGGACTTGGGGAAGTGGGCAAGAACATGACTGCCTATGAATTCAACAACCAGATCATGGTTGTGGATGCGGGCATCATGTTCCCCCGTAATGATATGCTCGGGATTGATTACATCATTCCCGATTACGAATATTTGCGTCAGAAAGCCGATAAGGTCGTGGGGATCGTGATCACGCATGGGCATGAAGACCACATTGGGGCTATTCACCATCTTTTGAATGACATCTCCGCCCCGGTATACGCCACTCGCCTGACCCGCGGCCTGATCGAGGTCAAATTGGCACGCAACAATGGCAATAACGGCAATGGAGGCAAGGCAATGCTCAAGACCGTAGAGGCTGGCGATACGGTGGAGATCGGCCCGTTCCAGGTGGAATTCTTCCACATTTGCCATTCCATCCCCGACTCAGTGGGCCTGGGGATCACTACGCCCGCCGGGCTGGTCATCCATATGAGCGATTTCAAATTCGATCATACCCCGGTGGATGGCTGGCCGACCGACTACGCCAAACTGGCAGAGTTCTCGCGGCGCGGCGTGGATCTGCTGCTCTCCGATTCGACCAACGCCGAACGGCCAGGCTGGACACCCTCCGAAATGGTGATCGGACCCGCGTTTGATAAGGTCATGACGGAAGCGCCGGGGCGTGTCATCATTGCGACGTTTGCCTCATTGATCTCACGCATCCAGCAGGTGGCGGATGCCGCCGCCCGGCACGGACGTAAAATGGCCCTGGCAGGCTCCAGCATGATCGATAACGTCAAGATCGCACGCAAGCTGGGCTATCTTGAAATCCGCGATGATCTGCTTATCCCGCTCGACCAGGCACTGCAAATGCAGGACCACAAGGTTGTGCTCATGTGCACCGGCTCACAGGGCGAACCGTCCTCGATCGTGGGACGCTTATCTGCCGGGACAAATCGTCAATTCGATCTGAAGCCGGACGATACCGTGGTTCTGTCTTCTCACCCAATTCCGGGAAATGAAGAGACGATCAGCAACACGATCAACCGTTTATTGCGGCGTGGCGCGAATGTGATCTACGATTCCATGGCGCCTGTGCATGTCTCGGGCCACGCCAGCCAGGAGGAGCAAAAGCTGCTCATCAATATCGTCAAGCCGAAGCATTTTCTGCCGATCCATGGTGAACTGCGCCAATTGAGACGACATGCTCAGATCGCAATGGAGCTTGGCATTCCCAAGGAAAACGCCATCGTGGTCGAGAATGGACAGGTGGTTGAGCTCTCGGGCGGCAGGATCAAACTCGGCGAGCGCATCCCCGGCGGCTATGTCTTCGTTGACGGCCAGTCGATTGGCGATGTGGATTATGATATTATGCGCGAGCGTGGAAAACTTGCCCGGAATGGCATCTTCCTGATCGACGTCAGTGTTGGCAAACTGGATGGACGGCTGTTGCACGACCCGGAGATCATTACCCGCGGCTTTGTCTCGCCGGAAGATGCTGAAGAAATGATCCCCGAAGTCCGCAAACGCATCATGCAAGTGGTCAACGGCGGCGGCTGGGATAATGAAAAGGATATCGTCAACGCGGTCAAATCTTATCTTTATGAAGAGACCAAACGCCGGCCCATGGTTCTGGTCACGTTGAGCAAAGGCTAACAGCTCGAAAATCTTGGCTGATCGCCCGGCCTGAAAACAAACAGCCCGACCATTTCGGTCGGGCTGTTTTGATTTTCAAATGAGTTAGCGTGGTTGCACGCTCAGATCAAAGAAATCGGCTTGCAGGTGGTTCGTTCCGTTCAGGACCTGATAACCCAGGAACAGCCATTTGTTCGGGGAACTCATCGGAACCGAACCGAGATTGATCTGGTTATTCTTTAACTTCACACTGACACTACCCTCGTTGTAATCAAAGACAACATCATAAGTCGCCGAATCGGATGAAATGGGTCCGTTCGATTGGGCGAACGTATCTTTGTTTGGCATCGTCCTGATCAACATTTTTTGTTTTTTCACATCATTGCCGGAAGGAATAACGAGAAACATGCCTCTCGAATTGGCATCCGGTTCAGAGAAGATGCCGATCAGCACTTCACCCTTGGAAACTTCTGTCAGGTGGAATTTCAGGCTTGCTGTTCCATCGGCGGGCAATTGCGCAAACAAGCCATAGATCTGCGCGCTGGAAACTCTATCGGCGAATGTAAACGCCAGATGCCCGCTGCTGGTATAAAATTTATCGACTGGTCGGATCAGGCAACCGTTTTCCTGGTCAGGCTGCAAGCTCAACCCGTAGACGACCCAGCGCCCGCTGATACAGTTGTTGACCCAATCGGCGCCGATCTCAGGCGGGGCCGGTGTAACCGACGGTTCGGGCGTCGGGGTCTCCGGCGCGGGTGTTGAAGATGGATCACCGGCAGGCACCGTATCGGTAGGGACCGGTGTATTGGTAATGGTCGCGGTCGGAGGGACCGTCCATGTCGGAAATGGTGTCGCTTGAGGCTGAGGCGTGGGTCGGTTCGCATTCAGCGTGATCAATGTTACGATAATTGTTCCGACCACTCCGATCAGCGCGGCAATGATGGATGAATCGAGAGATTTTTTCTCTTTAGACATATCTGCCC
>DATGYJ010000532.1:0-9462 GCA_035298105.1 Anaerolineales bacterium
ACCCCAGTTGAAGCAATCGTATTAAAGCCTTCCGCTACTCCAATCGCCACTGCGTCGCCTGCCCCAACGGCGATCCTTCCCACAGTGTCCCCGGCGCCCACAGCTGATCCAAATTTCTTTCGCGATGATTTTATTAATACACTCGCTGCCAATTGGACCTGGCTGCGTGAAGATCCATTGAATTGGAGTCTTGCCACCGTTCCGGGTTCCCTGCAGATCAATGTAGACAGCGGTTATGTTTCGGCACATCGCGATTCCAATTTACTCCTTCGTCCGGCGCCTGCAGGGAATTTTCAGATCGAAACTCAAATTCTTTTCAGGCCGCAGGACAACTTTCAATTTGCAGGCCTGATCATTTACGAATCCGACTCAGACTTTATCCAAGCTGGTCGCGCCTACTGCAAATCATTTGAATGTGTAGGTGAAGGTCTATATATGGACGATTACAAAAAGGGAGTTGCCGTTAAACCTGATTTTGGACAACCCTATAAAGACTCCAGTCCTATTTTGCTTCGCCTGAGTAGACAGGGAAATACCTACACTTTTCAAGCCAATACGGATGGCAAGGTCTGGTTCGTCATTGGCAGCCATATCAGCGACCTGCATCCGCTTCAAATCGGACTCGTTACTGGTCAAAAGGTAACGGGGCGCGTCCTCCCAGCCATCTTTGACTACTTTGAAGTTCGGAGCTTGCCATAGGTCAGGGAGGCTCTCCGCGTTCTAGAGGCTTTCGAGAATCTCGATGGCCCTCCTCAATCTTTCCAACACTTTTTCTTTTCCAATGATTTCCATCGATTCAAACAAGGGTGGGCTCACCTTCTGTCCGGTCACCGCGACCCGCACAATGCCAAAGACCTGATTAGCGCTCAAGCCCGATTTTTCAACAAATTCCCGCATGGGGGGCTCGGCGATTTGGTGCGATAAGTCAGGCAGCGACGCGAGGATATCATGGGCCTTGCGTGCGACCTCGGCAGATTGCCTGGCATCGAGTCCTTTCGCAAGGAGTTCTTCCGGGTTAGGCTCAACCGTCTCCTTGAAGAAGAAACTCGCAAACGCGATGCAGTCATCTAATGTAATCAGCCGTTCACGGATAAGGGGAGTCACTTTGAGCAATTTAGCCTCGTCCACTACCAGCCCGCTCTCGGTGAGGTAAGGCTTGATTCGCTGCGCCAACTCCTCGGTCGCCAGCAGGCGAATGTGTGTCCCATTGAAGTGATCTAACTTTTGGAAGTTGATGGCTGCTGGAGAAGGAGTCAGGCTGTCAATGCTGAACCGTTCCACCATTTGATTGAGAGTCATCACTTCATCCTCTGCAACGCCCCAGCCCATCAGCGCAATCCAATTCAGGACGCCTTCAGGTATATACCCCAATCCGTCAAGATCATCCACAAAAATAGAATGACCATCTTTCATCGCCGCGGCAGTATCACGCTTGCTCATTTTGCCTTTGCCGCTGGGCCTGAGAAAAATAGAGGGGTGGATCCAAACCGGTTCCTCCCAACCAAGCGCACGAATAATCTGCACATGGAGCGGAAACGTTGGCAGCCACTCCGCACTGCGTATAACGTGTGTGATTTGCATCTCATGATCGTCTACGATTGCACCGAGGTGATAGGTCGGCAACCCATCAGACTTCAATAAGACATAATCATCGAGATATCTATTTTCCGTGGCGATATCGCCGCGCACATGATCATGAGCAATCGTAGTTCCTTCATGCGGCATTTTGAAGCGGATCACATGTTTTTCACCCGCAGCCACGCGCCGGGCCGCGGTATCAGGATCTAAACGGCGGCACAGTCCGTCGTAACGGACTTGATCTACCTTTTGTGCCTGTTGTTCCTTGCGCATCTGATCTAAGCGCTCGGGCGTGCAAAAGCAAGGATACGCATTTCCTTTCTCGACCAGTTCTTTGGCATATCGCTGATAGGTTTCACGCCGTTCGGTCTGGCGATAAGGGCCAAACTTGCCTCCGTGCACGGGGCTTTCATCCGGAACCAAGCCCAGCCATTCCAAACTACGTATGATCTCCTCCTCAGATCCTGGGACAAAGCGTTTTTGATCGGTATCCTCGAAGCGCAAAATAAACTGCCCATCGGTTTGGCGGGCAATGAGATAGGCAAAAAGGCCGTTTCGTGCATTCGCGACATGAAATCTTCCTGTTGGCGAAGGCGCTAGGCGAGTACGTGCAGGTTTGATACTCAAATTAATCTCCCGAAGAATTGTCGGTGGTTGAGCAGGAGCGTAGCAGGGGCCGGGACTTCCAGCCTCCCTCTAGGAGTTTCCGGCTCCCTTTCGAAACCACCAATTTCAAGTCTGCTTGCTGTCTGCTGGATTAGGCGCTTACGTCTCAACCAGCAGTGTTAAGTAAGAATCAGAATTCAAGTTGTCTATTGCGCATGGCAACGCTTTCGACCAGACCGATGCCGAGCATGAGAGAAGTGAGACCACTACCACCGTAGCTGATGAATGGCAAGGGCAGTCCGGAAACGGGCACGATGTTCAGATTCACGCCGATATTCACCATGCCCTGAAAGAAGATCAATGTTGCCACGCCATAGGCGATATTCATGCCCGCGACATCGCGCGCTTTTTGAGCGGCGCGCAGGCATCTCCAAATCACTAATACAATGATGACAATCACCAACAGCGAACCGACCAGGCCAAACTCTTCGGAGATCGCAGAAAAGATAAAATCTGTGTGGCGCACTTTCAGGAAGCGCAATTGAGTTTGGCTACCGTGTCCATACCCCTTGCCAAAGAGTCCACCTGAACCAATCGCGATCAGGGCCTGCTGCACATTATACGTCGCACCGAATGTTGCGTTCGGGTCAGGCAAGATGAAATTCGTAATACGCTGCTGCTGATATTCTTGTAAGAATGGAATTCGAATGGAAAATATCGAAAGGGTGACAATCGTCGCAATCCCTAAAAAGCCTACCACACCAAATAGCAACAAGTGTTTCAATTGGATCCCGTTAAACCAGAGTAAGGCTGCCAGGATCACAACCAACACAACCACATTGCTCAGATTGGGTTGGAGCAAGATCCAGATTGCAAGCCCCATGACCCAAATGAAAGCAACAATGATCCAGCGCAGATCGCGCGGCTGATTTTGAGTTCTATCGAAATAACGAGCCAACAATAAAATTGCCGCGATCTTTGCAAACTCGGTCGGTTGGACGAACAAGACGCCCACTGAAAACCAGCGCGCGGCACCGAACACAGCCTGCGCGCTGAGGAACAATGCAAATAGGAGAAGACTCATCACCAGAAAAATGGGCCGATATAGTGCCATCCAATAGCGATAGTCGATGGCAGCGACCACGAAGATCAGTGCTAATCCGACCAAAGCAAAATAAATCTGGCGGTTGATCAGAGGTGCAAGTGCTTCATTCCCCGCAACTGCGGAACGGATCATCGTTGTGCCGAAGGCGGTCGCAAGCACTACTGCGCCCAGCAGCCAGAAATCAAAATAGCGCCATGAAATGCTTCGCAGCATAGACAGAGTTACTTGGCCTTCTTGGCATGGCTAGCGCGGCGCCGCGCAGCTTTCAGAGGAATATCGGCTATCAGGCGTTGTGACCGTCCATCGTGCTCCACGCCGATCTGCATGGCCTGCGCATCGATCTCCACGTGGCGCGAGATGGTCGCGATCAAATCATCTTTAAGGGAATCAAGTTCGGCAGGCGTCAGATCCGTACGGTCATGGATCAGGACGAGTTGCAGGCGCTCTTTAGCGCTATCCGCACTATTTTTCTTTCCGAAAAAACGCTCGAAGAAACCCATATCACTTCCTCCCCGCCAATCGTTGGAGGCGCTGCCATAATCCCCCAGTATGATCCAGATCGAGGAATGGTACTTTCTCCCCACGCAAACGTTTCGCAATATTCCGGAAGGCTTGCCCCGCCCGACTCTTGGGATCGAATGCCACGGGTGCGCCCCGATTCGAACTAATGATGACATTCTCATCCTCAGGCACAATCCCAATCAGCTCGACCGCCAACAGGTCGAGCACGTCGTCGGCCGAAAGCATATCATGGCTTCTCACAAGCGCTGGATTCAAGCGATTGATGATCAGTGCGCCGGGACCTTTATCCTCAGCTTCCAGGATCCCGATCACGCGATCTGCATCGCGGACTGCGGAGATCTCAGGATTGGTCACCACTAAAACGCGATCCGCAGCAGCAATCGCATTTTTAAATCCGCGTTCTATACCCGCAGGCGAATCGATCAGGACAAAATCGCAGTCATTGCGCAGGTCTTTGATCAAACGATTCATATCGCTCGGTGACACCGCATTTTTGTCCCGCGTTTGGGCAGCAGGGATGAGATATAGCTCAGGCAATTTTTTGTCGCGGATCATCGCCTGCTTCAGACGACAACGACCTTCAATCACGTCCACGATGTCATAAACAATGCGATTTTCCAATCCGAGGATGACGTCGAGATTGCGAAGACCAATGTCGCCATCAATGCAAACAACCTTCGCTCCATCTGAAGCCAGCGCAACAGCAAGATTGGCGACAGCAGTGGTCTTGCCTACTCCCCCCTTTCCTGATGTGACGGTGATCACTTGTGCGGGCATGTGTTTATCCTATAATAAGTAATAAAAAATCTTGATTGTTACCCAAAATATTACCCGGGTACCCAAAACTCTGCCTGCAATTTGCCATCCTTGTTGATGCGCGCAATTTCAGGCTTGGGATTCTCTTGCGGCTTCAAAATGGCTGACACTTCCTCTGCAATCCGCAATTGTGTGGGCGAAAGATCGAGCGCGCAAATGACGGCATTCCGATTGCCCTTCGCGCCTGCATGAACCATCCCACGCAAACGGCCCCAGATAATCACATTTCCTCCAGCGACGATTTCTGCACCAGGGTTCACATCACCCATAACCACCACATGCCCTGAGAATTCGATCCGTGTACCGGAACGAAGTGTGCGACTGAGGAAAAGAGCCGTCTCTTCACCCAGGTCTTCCACAGAAAATTGGCGGTTCTCTTCGGGTCGGGGTTTGGAAATACGAGTCGCAAGTCCGAGTAATTGGGCAGTCTTTTCGGTTGTCGGTGATTCACTGATCACCGCCCAAAGAAAAATACCCCGCCCCGAAAGTTGATCACGCAATTCGACCAACTCATTGACGTGCAGCACCTGGCTGGCTACATCCAGTGCCAGGCGCGCGCCTTGAAAAAAAGCTGGCTGACCATCCACCTGGGCAAGCAGGGCAACACGCTGTTCCTCCCATGGAGCATCATCCAACGAGACGAGTAGTCCATCGCGCAAGCCTTTGATTTGAATCAGCGAATTTGGCCCATTCATGAAATAGTACTATTTTAGATTGATAACCGCTAAATTATAGCATGAAGTCCATCCAGGACTTTTAGCTTCCGGCGCTCTTCGCAAGGTCGATGGATTTGAGTTCAAAATAAGCCTGCATGACACGCGCCACAATTGGCGCTGCAACCGTACCACCTTCTCCGCCGTGATAGGCAAACGCCAGGATGATAATTTCGGGATCGTCAAAAGGTGCATACGCCAGGGTCCAGGCATGGGTCGGCCACGAGCCAAATTGGCACTGTTGCAACTTACTCGCTACATCATCGCAATACTCGGCTGTCCCTGTCTTTCCGGCCACGGCGATGGGAAGAGGGTAATCTTTGGTGAAGACTTTATGAAGCGTGCCAAGCGGATCTTCTGTTACAGCCATGCGGGTGCCGGTCCGTACGGCATCAACCGTGGTTGATAGAACGGTCTTTTTTCTCCCGGTCTGTTCACAATAACCGCTTTCACATGTCCACTCATTAATCCGAGCTTCCCGGGTAATATCCCATTTCAAGTTGGGAGTGAAGGGCGAGATCTGATAACTACCTTCTGGCGGTTGCGGCAGAGGATGATTAGGATCAGCGGGATTCACCCACATGTTCTTCGTTTTGCCTTCCGGGTCTGCAACTTGACTGAGTTCATACAGTGAAAAATCCTTTGGGTTAAACCAGACAGGGATGACACGACCCTCATCGTCCTGTATCTCACGAACAACCGTTGGCTGCATCAACTTGCCATGGTTGGCAACCGTCGCGCCAGAGAGGAGAACCTGCAATGGCGTACCCAAAACATACCCTTGCCCCACACTGGCAATGTAGGTATCGCCGGTCGACCAGTTCTCGGTCGTGTTGATACGTTTCCACTTTGGATCAGGGATTAATCCATCTTCCTCACCGGGAAGTTCAAGGCCAGAACGGGCGCCATACCCCAGGGCTCTTGCATATTCCCCAAGCCGGTTAATGCCGAGCCCCTCTGGAATCTCATCCTTGTAGCCGCCACCAAGTTTGTAAAAGCAAACATTGCTTGAGTAAGCTATACAGTGAAAAAAGTCAAGTGCGCCAAAACCGGTTTCATTGATCACGCCATTGCGATCGTAGATCCAATCTACGAAAGGACGCGAGTTTCTGTCCGTACATGGATCGGTCGGCCGAAATCTTTCGCACAAGACAAGTTTTCCAGGGGTTTGAACGATTTTTCCCGGTGCAATTACACCTTCATTGAAAGCACCGGTCGCGGTCGAAAGTTTGAATGTAGAGCCTGGCGGAAATTCCCCCGAGATCGCATTATTGACCAGGGGACGGCGCGGGTCTTTGCTTAATTGGTCGTAGTAATATCCGGGAATAAAACGCGCCATACGGTTGTTTTCAAACGTCGGATAGGAGACCATGGCCAGGATTTCACCGGTCTTTGGGTTCATGGCAATCACTACCCCGCTTGAAATCCGCATCGTTCCAAAGTAAGTATTCCAATAGTTGATCTCATCGATCAGTGCAGCTTCAGCCGCTTTTTGCAGACGGGTGTCGATTGTCAGAACGACATTGTTGCCTGCAACAGGAAGCTTGGGTGGTTCCAAATTACGCAACACCTGACCCGCAACGTCCCTCTGTACCACGCGCACGCCATTTTTGCCGAGCAAAATATCATTCAGTGAATCCTCCACACCCGAGTATCCAATCTTGTCGCGATTGGAAACATAGCCGCGGTCCTGGTAGGCACTTTCCAGCGCAGCAGGGATCGGGCCCAAGAATCCGACGATGTCCGCAGTCACGGAACCAGTCGGATAATCTCGAATCGGTTCAATTTCCACCGAGACGCCCGGCCAATCTACAGATTTTTCACGAATAACGCGGGCCAGTTCCTCATTGATATTGCAGGCGATCTTCACCGGCGTATAAGGAGCCAGAGATTCACCCAACGCCACCATGTCTGCAATACTTGGACCCGGTATACAGGCCGAAAACAATTTTGCATTGTTTAGGGTTTCTTCAGTTACAGGTCCCCCAGCCGGTATACCCGTCATCTCAGAAACTTCACGATAAACGCGCTGAATATCCGCTTCATCATCTGGCAAATCGGCTGGGGTGATCACAACATTATAAGAGGCGATATTCCTTGCCAATACATAGCCGTTGCGGTCATAGATAATGCCGCGTGGCGCCGGATCACTGATCGTCTTTTGATAATTATCAGCTGCCTGCTTCATCCAGGTTTGCGGGCCGACAACCTGCAACCCAACCAGACGATAGACCATAACACCCACGCTACTAACGATTAATCCATAAATAAAAAGGATACGCCATAACGGGACCTCATACTTATTCACCGTTTGTGAACTCATTCAACCTCCGGAGATGGATATACCCATCTTGCAATATCACGCATCACTGCGTACACAGGAATTGCAAGCAGCATATTCAATAAAACGCTCGGCAGCACCAATAAACCAAGTACGTCACTGATCGGCAACGGTACACCTGAAAAGCGTAAAACTACCAGGGATAAAAGCCCCACAAAGATCGTTCCTACGAATGTAATGCTGAACATTGCCAGTAATGGGGCCTGCCAAACACGTCGCTGTAAAATTTGCGCCAATCCAACAACTATAAGATACCCCAACACGGGCACGATCCAGGGAATACCGGAGATAAATCCAACCAACAAGCCGGTTGCAGCTGCCCAATGCCACGCCGAATCAACTTCCTCCTGCAATGCCCAGGCTGCCAGCATCACCAATGGCAAATCCGCGATCCCTGAAAGCAAATATACCCGGCTAATGATCGCCGACTGCAGAATCACACTTAGCAGAATGACAGGTACCGCAACTAAATTACGCATTCGTTAGGGTTTTGGGATCAATGGAGAAATATCCACCGGTTTAAAATTGACGATGACAAGCACGATCTCGAGCCGATTGAAATCTACAACAGGCTGCACAGTAGCCTGCTGAAACAAATCAAAATCACGCGACCGAACATTTACCACTTGTCCAACGATCAGGTCAGGAGGATAACCTCCCCCCAAACCTGAAGTCAAGACCAGATCACCGGATTGTACATTTACGTCCTGCGGAATCAACTCAAGAGTTACATCACCGGTCACGGAACCTACCAACGACGCCTCGGTCTGCGCGTTTTGGAGGTGGACATTAACGTTCGAAGCAGGATCGGTGATCAATTCGACTCGAGCCGCATCCGCAATCACCGCGTCTACGCGACCGATCAGGCCCTGATTGGTCACAACCGGCATGCCCCGCAAGATCCCATCATCGGAGCCGCGATTAATGATCACATAATGCAGAAAGGGACTTGGATCACGCCCGATGACCGCGGCAGCCCGATAGGTATTTTCGGGGCGCGCCCGGATAAAATCCACGAGCGCCGCCAGTTGTTCAGTGACCCCTACCTCTTGTTGTAATTGGATGACTTGCGCCTGTAAATCCGCAACTTCTCCTTCTAATTCTGCATTACGCTGGCGTAAAGAAGCAATATCACGAGGTGATGTAAAAAAATCCTGCAAGGCCACATAACGAGCTGAGAACCAGGTTTGCAGATTGACCAATGAACCGGTGAAAACATTAGAGGCACTGCTAAAATAACCGCCCAGTGCAAGCGCCATGATTCCCCCAACGACCAAAAAAATGATCGTCGTTTGAAGCGTACGGGAAAACATATTTCTCATGTAAGTGTGCAACCATCGTTGCCGCAGTGGGCAACTCTGTTCGTCCTGCTGTTCGATTTGCGTAGCAAATCGTGCGGGACGAACTAAACACTGTGGCGTGTGCTGCCACGCTCCAATCCAACCAGGTAGCGGCTCAAAACATCAAAGTTTTCAAAGACCATACCTGCACCACGCGCGACACAAGTAAGTGGGTCCTCGGCAACCCAGACGCGCAACCGCAGCTCGTCCGTCAAGCGCTCAGCCAATCCCTGTAATAAGCCGCCGCCACCCGCCAGGCAAATCCCAATATCCATCAGATCTGCTACGATCTCAGGTGGGATTTCATCCAATGCGTCCCGGATGGTATCCACAATCACCTGCACTGAGCCGGCCAATGCCTCACGCATTTCGATCGAGGAGATTTCAATACTCTCGGGCAATCCAGTAACCAGGTTGCGTCCACGCACCTCCATAGTCTTT
>DATGYJ010000533.1:0-10303 GCA_035298105.1 Anaerolineales bacterium
ACCCCGCCAATATGATCACGTTGCGCGGCTTTGCCAAACTTCCATGTATCCCGACCTTTCCTGAATTGTATGGATTACATCCTGCCGCGATCGCTATAAACGGAATGTATCGCGGCGTGGCACGGCTGGCGGGGATGGAAGTCTTGCCGGTTTGCGGAGACACCGTTGCGGATGAGTTCGCCACTCTTGAAAAGCATTGGGATGGTTTCGATTTCTTTTACATGCACATCAAGAAAACGGACACCTTTGGTGAGGCTGGAGACTTTGCCGGAAAAGTGCGTGCTATCGAAGAAGTGGACGCGCTTCTGCCGCGCTTAATAGCCCTTGATCCGGATGTGATCGTTGTGGGAGGCGATCACTCATCACCGGCTGTGCTCAAGTCACATTCGTGGCACCCGGTCCCAGTAATGATCTTTGGAAAACATGTCCGCGCGGACGGTATCCCCGAGTTTGGAGAACATGCCTGCCTGCGAGGCAGCCTCGGCGTTTTACCGGCAAAACATATTATGCCGATTGCCCTGGCAAACGCGGAACGTATCACAAAATATGGAGCCTAGCGAAAGGAACGTCAATGTTTGAAAATACCTATGAACCGGAAGTCTTTTCGGAAGCATTGTTCGAGAAAATGAAACTGATCAGTCCGGCCATTCTGGATCTGGAACTTTACGAATTCCGTTATGCGCTCCACAACCTAAGCCCCGCAGGCGGCTGGCAATCAGTGAAACTAGAGAAAAATAAGGATGTTGAGCAATGCGTCAACATCCGGAGGTTTTATGACGGTATCCAGATCAAGCCGCGCGTGAATGATCGGATCGTGTTGGATGATCAAATCGTCCGCCTGACGAATATGCTCTTTGTGGGGCTGGTCACTGGTGCGTATGAAGAGGACTGGGTGAATACGCATTTCTACTTCGATGTACGCAGCTTTATCTTTTTGCATCGCACAACCTACTTTACTGAAGCGGTCCTGGCTCACTTTGGCGGCAAGCCCTTCAAACAGTTTGAGCAAAAACAAAAGACCTTTGCCAGCTGGCAGGACTTAGGCTACAAAGCTTTTATGGAAGCCAATGCGGAGCTGGATCAATTGTTCCTGGCGAGCGTACACAAGCTCATCGCCCGGCGTGGGACGCCGAGCTTGCTTGCGGTGGCGGGCCCAACTGCTGCGGGCAAAACAGAGATTGTCGAACGTCTGTGCATAGACTTTGAACGAGCTGGGAAGAAGACTACTTCTATCGAACTGGATAACTTCCTGACAGATCGTGATCAGCGCGAGGCAAAAGGCATTTTCACGCAGGGCAAGGAAGCGCTGCATTTTGGACTCTTCAAGCAAAGCCTCAAGGATATTACGGACGGCAAACGGATTTCCATTCCGCGCTATGACTTCGTCTACGCCACATCGAGCCATGATTTGAATGGGAACTTAAAGCCAGAGGGTGTACCAATCGAGATCGAACCTGCCGATATCATTTTGATCGAAGGCAACTTTCCATTTCTGATCGAGGAAGTTGCTCACTTAATTGGTATCAAGGTTGTTTACCTTACCGACGACCCGATCCGGTTGAAACGCAAATGGAAACGCGATATCGATTATCGTAAGAAATACGAGCCGACCTATTTCCGCAATCGCTACTTCAAAGACCAGTTCATCATGGCCGAGATCGCCTATCGCCCGCAGATGGAAGTCTGCGACATGGTTGTGGATACGACCGGCGCGGCCCTTTGGACAACGCCAGAAGTCGCCAGGGTCATCAGCGCAGATTGATAAAAGTTCGCGGTCATGATGCTTCGTCAAGCTCCTGCAGATCAATCGCTCCAACGATCAAAGCATCGAATTGTGGTGACCTTTCGCGCGTTGAGTCATCGCAATTACCGGCTTTGGTTCTTTGGGCAGGGCCTGTCGCTCATCGGGACCTGGATGCAATCCATGGCGCAACAGGTGCTGGTCTATCGGCTGACCGGTTCGGCAAGTGCTTTGGGGATCGTCAGTTTCATGCAGGTGCTGCCGCTTGTACCCTTTGCCCTGTGGGGCGGTTCTTTATCCGACCGCGTTTCGAAGCGAACGATCATCTTAACTACGCAGACCTTGATGATGATTCAGGCGATCCTACTGGCATTCCTTACCTGGACCGGCATGGTGCAGATCTGGCATATCTATGTTATGGCGTTTTTGCTCGGGACGCTTAAAGCAGTGGATATGCCTGCCCGGCAGGCATTTGTTGTTGAGATGGTTGAAGGGAAGGAAGACCTTACCAGCGCGATCGGACTTAACTCTGCGATCCACAACGGGGCAAGAACCCTTGGACCGGCTCTGGCCGGCATGCTTATCGCCATGATGGGGGAGGCGATCGCATTCTTTCTGAATGGCTTAAGTTTTTTGGCCGTCATCCTTAGCTTGTTGTGGATGCGGAATTTGCCACAAATAACTACCGTGAACCGGGAGACTCCCCATCTCGTGACTCACACGTTGAATGGCTTACGATACGTTCTTGGACAACAGACGCTCCTGGTATTGATGAGCCTGGTGGCGGTCAGCTCTTTTCTCTCTCGACCCTACCAGACGCTGTTGCCGATGTTTGCCGATGTCAACCTCAAAGAGAGCGCCCAACCGGTGATTGCATCTCTCTGCAATGGGAGGTTCGTAGTTTTGAATTGTCGGGCCCCGGCGGCGATCCCTCTTGGGCTATTGCTGTCAGCTATGGGCTTAGGCGCAGTCGCGGGGGCCTTCCTGGTGGCATCCCTGCCCGAAAAGGCGCGGCGTGGACAAATGCTGACGCTAGGGAATCTGAGTTTTCCCTTGCTCTTGCTCGTATTTGTCAGCTCGAATTCAATGGTGTTATCGCTGGTCGTGATGCTATTGGTCGGACTAAGCCATGTTTTTCAGAATGCGATGGCCAATACTTTGCTGCAACTAACAGCGCCCGATCAGATGCGTGGTCGTGTAATGAGCCTATACTCTCTAGTGTCGCACGGGATGACGCATGTTGGCGGGTTACAGGCTGGTTTTGTAGCGGATTGGGTGGGAGCGCCCATCTCAATTGGAGTAGGAGCCGGATTTTCCCTGCTTTACGGACTCTTTGTAACTATCCGGTACCGGCAGGTTCGTAACCTGGCTTAGTGCCAGGTTATACCTAACATATTGATTTCGATTCCAGCATTGACTCTGTGTGAGAGAATATTTTGGAGAAAATTGAGTTTTTTCCCGCAACGAAGGATGTACGAAGCTACTACGAAGCTAGAACGAAGGCTGCATCCCCGCAACTCTGTTGAGGCTGTGCAGCCCGCTACCTTTCTGGAGATCCAAAACATCCCGAAAACTTCAAAAGAGACTCCAGGCAGATCTCAGCCTCGAAATTGCCAAGACAATGAGCGTCAATTTAACTGACAAAAGTCACGGCTTTTGAAAGAATACTTGCAAATGCTTCAATATTGTTGTATGATGTACAAATGAAAGTAAAGTTGCATAAATCTGTAATTTGAAAGTATTATCATAATTACTTGTAGAAGGAAAAGCGCAATGGATGCAATCAGCCAAATCCCTCTCGATTTTGGTCAGATTATCAGTGAGAATTACAAAAACCTCACCAAGAGTGAAAAGCAGATCGCCGATTACCTGCGCAAAAACCAGGAAGAATCCGCCTTTCTTTCCGCGGGAGAACTAGCGAGCCGCCTGGATTTAAGTGAAGCGACCCTGGTGCGCTTTGCCCGTTCTCTCGGTTTTGACAGTTATCCCGCCATGCGGGAGGTGCTTCAAGAGAACTTCCGCCGGCGCGTCACTCACTCGACAAGGTTGCGGAGCCGCCTGGACGATCTGCGCGAGGCGGGAGATATCTTTGAGCGCTTGGTCGTTTCTGAGATGGATTATATGACCCAATCCCTGGAATCCGTAAACCGTGACTCCTTACATCAGGCCGTTGATTTAATGGAGAGCCGCAAACGGATCTACATCTTTGGCATTGGACCGTCCGTCTCGCTTGTTGAACTGATGCGGATCCGGTTGGAACGTTTCGGTCATCAAGTTATTCCGTTGACCACTGCCGGGCGCGAATTGCTGGAGCCGCTCCTGTCGATGACAGAACACGACCTGCTCTTCGTAATTTGCTTTTTTGATGTAACGCCCGCTTTGCAGCTGCTTCTCGATTATGCCCACGATATGCAATGCCCGGTCGTCATGCTGACCGATACCTTAGGCTCGATTATCGGAGATAAAGCTACTGTAGTCCTTTCTGCCAAACGCGGGCCAGTTTCTGGTTTCCACTCCCTCGTTGTTCCCATGACCATCATCAATGCTCTTTTGCTGGCGACTGCTGGCGAAGAAGGGAATGTCATGGAAAACCTGGATAAATTGGATCAATTGCGAGAACGATTTAAGCAATATAGCAATTCATCAACTTAATACTAGGTTGATCTTACCATTTTAGTGGTGCCTGATAAACAGAGTTGAACAATGCTTGCTGATTGCCGCAACAAACACTCTATCAGGAGAATGCTATGGCCAGTCTTGAAATATCGGCGGGGATATCTTTGTCTGCACGCCTACTTGCTCATGCCAGGCGAACCTATCGCTGGATCACCACGCCCTGGGTAGTCCTGTCCTTGATCATGCTGGCTGTGATGTTCGTCATGGTCGTGATCCCTTTGTATCGATTGGTCGTGACCACCGTGGTCTGGGGACCTACCGACCTGCCTCGACACCCGGAGGCGGTCCAGGGGGAACTTACCCTTTACCACTACGTCCGGATGCTGTCAGGCAGGTTGGCTCAAATATATACCTATGCCCCGTTGCAGCATTCAATGGTCGTGGCAATCGGATCTACCCTGATGGCACTGGTGATTGGCGGAGCCTTGGCCTGGCTCGTGGTACGCACTGATATGCCGGGCAGGAAGCTCGTCAACCAACTGGCGGTCATTCCTTACATCATGCCGTCCTGGACTCTTGCGCAAGCTTGGGTCACGTTTTTCAAGAACAGGCTCTCTGGAGGAACGCCGGGGGTTTTCGAATACCTGGTGGGGCACGCCCCTCCGGACTGGCTATCGTATGGGCCGGTGCCGATCATGATCTGCAGCGCATTGCATTACTACACTTTCTTTTTCCTGTTCGTATCGGCGGCACTGATGTCGGTCGATTCCAGTCTGGAGGAGGCTGGTGATCTGATGGGTGCCAGCCGCTGGCGCATCCTGCGCAAAATCACCTTCCCACTCGTAGTGCCAGCCATCCTTTCGGGTGTTATCATGACCTTTTCCAAAGTAATGGGCACGTTCGGGGGTCCAAATATTCTCGGCACACCAACCAAATATTATGTTCTTGCCACCATGCTGCGTGGTAGTTTAGGGATTGGAGATAAAGCCGACGCATTTGTGCTGGCAATTGTCTTGATCTTGTTTGCCATTACTACCATTGCCATCAACCAGCGATTGATCGGCACACGCAAGAGCTATGAGACGATCGGGGGACGCGGTTTCATGGCACAGTTGAGCAAGCTGGGGAAAATGAAACGAGTCATGTTGATTGCCGTGATCATTTTCCAGATCTTGGTCATTGCTATTCCGCTGGGCCTGCTGATCTATTCCTCACTGATGTTGATAGATGGAAACTACGCCTTTAGCAATCTCTCTTTGCAGCATTGGATCGGACCGCGTGGCACAAATTATAACCATGGGGAGCCAGGTGTCCTGCTCAACCCAAAGATATATACAACCGCTTGGAATTCCATCAAGTTATCGCTCTATACTGCATTTTTCACGGCTTTGCTGGGCGTCATTCTTGGCTACGCTATCGTCAAAGGCCGGGGCACCCGCCTATCCAAATTGGTCGAGCAGTTGGCTTATATTCCGTATGTGATTCCGGGCATCGCCTTCGGCGCTGTTTACATTGCCATGTTCGCCAGGAAACTGGGGCCGATCCCGCCTCTCTATGGCACTTTTGCCTTGCTGGTAATCGTTTCGGTCTCTAAGCATCTTCCCTACTCTTCCCGGTCGGGGGTCTCGTCCATGATGCAGGTTGGTCATGAACTGGAGGAGGCTGCCATGGTGGCCGGTGCCAATCCCTGGCAGCGTTTCAGACGCGTTATCTTTCCACTCACCACCAGCGGCTTTACATCTGGCTTTCTGCTGACGTTCATCACCACGATGCGAGAGCTGTCTTTGATCATTCTGCTGGTCACGCCCGCTACGCAACTGCTGGCCAGCCAAACGATGTTCTATACAGAAAATGGCGATGGTCAGATGGCAAATATCGTCATTTTGATCCTGATCGCGATCGTGGCGTTCGGCAACTTCGTGATCGGAAAGTTCAGCAAGGGCGGCAGCCTTAAAAAAGGTCTTGGATTTTAAAAGAGGAAATCATGGCGACAACAATCACAATCAAAAATCTTAGTAAACATTTCGGAAAAGTTGCTGCGGTCAACAATGTCAGCCTAAATATCGAAGCCGGAGCATTCCTAACCCTCCTCGGACCTTCAGGCTGCGGAAAGACTACCCTGCTGCGTTGTGTGGCTGGGCTGGAAGACCCGGATGGAGGCGAGATCTATATCGGGGATAAGCTGGTTTTTTCCTATGATAAGGGCATCTCGCTACCTTCGGGGAACCGCGACCTGGGCCTGGTCTTCCAGAACTATGCCTTATGGCCGCATATGAAAGTGGAAAAAAATATAACTTTTGCACTTGAAATCCAAAAAATGTCTAAGGAAGAGATGCAAAAGCGTGTCAAAGAATCGCTGGCGGAAATGAAAATGGAAGGGTATGAGGACCGCTACCCGCGCGAAATGAGCGGTGGGCAACAGCAGCGCATAGCCCTGGCGCGCATGTTGGCTTACCGTCCAAAGGTTTTTCTGATGGATGAACCCTTGTCCAATCTGGATGCGCGCTTGCGGATGGACATGCGCTCGGAGTTAAAGCGGCTGCACCATGTTTCGGGGGCTACGACAATTTACGTCACCCATGATCAGGTGGAGGCGCTCACGATGTCGTCGAGTATTGCAGTGATGCGTGAAGGTGTGATCCAACAACTGGACACCCCTGACCGCGTTTATCATTACCCGGCCAATCTTTTCGTGGCGGACTTTATTGGGAATCCCAAGGTGAATTTGCTGGAGAGCGTCATAAGAGGTCAAAATTGTGTTGATCTGGGGAATTTCCAGCTCAGCATGGATACGCATAACGCCACCGGAAAAGTTGTGGTTGGTGTGCGACCGGAAGATATAGCCATTTCGGAATCGGCTGTCTCGGGCGCAATGGAATTCAGGGCTTACTCTGTCCTGCCCTCTGGAGCCGAGACAACTATTGTCGCCCGTCAGCAAGACCTGGAGATCACTGTTAAGGTGATGGGGATCAGTCGTATCAAGATGGATGACAAGATCTGGCTGAAGTTCGATCCAAAAACGATCAATCTATATGACAAAGAGAGCGGGAAGCTCATTGTTTGCTAACTCGGGTGAAGGCGAGCTGCCTTTCCGAATTCCAACCTGGATGGTCAATAACAATGAAAATTGCGATCCGAAAGGAGGAAAAGGAATTAATTGTGGTTCATGAGTGTTGTATGTGTTTCACAAGTCTGTTTCCTAATCATGTTCTATTGAGGAGAAAGAAATGAAAACATTCGTAAAGATCTTGACAATCTGTTTGTTGTTCAGTCTCATCGCGGGTTGTGGCGGTACACCCGCAGTGACTCAGGCTCCGGCAATCCAGGCCCCAGCGACGCAACCCCCAGCAGCAACCCAGCCCCCTGCCGCTGAACCGGCCTTGTCTGCAGCTGAGCAATGGGCGAAGGACAATGGCGTCGGACCATACCAACCAGACACCTTAGATTGGGCGGCAATCGAAGCGGCCGCGAAACAGGAAGGGTCCGTGACGGTCTATGCCAACTCTTCCAAATTCGAGAAACTGCTCGATACATGGAATGAGTTATATCCGGACATCAAGCTTGAGGGCGGGGATACTGATGGCATCTCCACCAAGATGCAGGCTGAGCAGGAAGCCGGGAACGTTGTTGCAGATGTCTGGTTCAACAGTGATGGGCACATCTTGTACGGTTTGTTTGCGCCCAATCAATGGATCTGGTCGTTCGTTCCCGAGGGTTATACCAATCCGGCAGTGACCCCAGAACGCCCCTTCGCCGTTGAGCGCCACTCCGTCGACGTATGGGGATATAACCAGGAGATCCACCCGGATGGCTGTCCGATCACAAACTGGTGGCAACTGGTCGATCCGTCACTGGCGGGGAAGATATTCATTGAGAATCCGCTTGCAGATCCCAGCACGACGGCCAAGTTTACCCTGATTGTGGACCATGCAGATGATATGGCTGCGGCCTATAAGGAATACTTCGGCAAGGAGTGGACGACTGATGAAGCGGCTGCGCCAGATGCTTTCGGGGTGGCACCTGAAAATGCAGGTTATCTGTTTATCAGGAAACTGGCCCTGAATCAGCCTGTCCTGGAGCCAGGTGGAGATGAGGTCGATACCGCATTTGCATCGCTGGGTATGGACAAATCGGTGGAACCCGGGTATGGCTTTACCGGTTGGGATAGCTATGATGGTACCCTCAACGGAGAATTAGCCATGGCGCCCTGCCTGAGTATCAAACCGACTATCGGGATCCTTAAATCCAACTACGTTGCCATTGCCAATAAAGCTCCACATCCCAATGCGGCCAAGCTGTTCATAAAGTTTGTTCTCGAGCAGGATGGGTTCAAACCGTGGAATAAGGTCGGCACTTACCCTGGTAATTACAACCTAACTGCCTGGGAAGGCGCACCCGCTCTCAATTCCATTAGTGTCTGGTCCAGTGATGATGCCTTTGCCTGGGCAAATAACAGCAAAGTGCGCGACTTCTTTGCTGCCGAGCTGCTTTCCGCTCCCACCGAATAATTCCGTTCCATAGGAGCCTTAACCTTTATCTTTGGACACGGACGCTCCTTGTCCGTGTCCGAAGACCTGGCAGGCATTTACCTCAGCGATTAGACCATTCATCAAAAAACTATTATCAGACGAGCCTCTGGTTGACAGGTCTAGCCAGAACCTCATGGTGAACTGTTTTCAAATGTGGAGACGAGCCGGATGACTATACAGGCAGTTTTCTTTGATATGGGAGGGACGATTGAAACTTTTGGGTATACTCGTGAATTACGCCTGGAGGCCATGCGCGGTATTCAACAACGCCTTCGCCAAGTGGGGATTGATCTACAACTATCTAACGAGCAACTGTATGAGGTCATTTCCAATGGTCTGGAGCGCTACAAACGTTGGAGTATCCAAACCATGGAGGAACTACCTCCATGGCGCGTGTGGTCGGATTACATTTTCACTGGATGGGCAGTGGATAAGGTAAAGGTTGCGGACATCGCGGAAGACTTAATGTTCCTGATCGAAACCCGTTTTTATTGCCGCGCCATACGACCCGAAATGCCTGCAGTTTTGCAGGCCATTAAAGAAATGGGCTTGAAGATCGGCCTCATCAGCAATGTCAACAGCCGCGGGCAGGTGCCCACAAATTTGAAAGAATACGGAATTATTGATTATTTTCATCCAATCGTCTTATCCAGTGAATATGGTCGCCGCAAGCCGGACCCGGCGATTTTTTACTATGCGGCCAGGCTTGCGAATGTTCCGACCAGCCAGTGTGTTTATGTTGGCGACCGCGTGGTCAGGGATATTGACGGTGCTCGTCGTGCAGGCTTTAGGATGGCAATCCAGATCCGGCACGATTTCGAGCATGGAGAAGACGATGCAGGTTCCAGGCCTGATGCAATCCTAAGTAGCATGACCGAATTGCTCGATATATTACGCGGGGCGCGGGATTGTCACGAAGTACATGCAAATTCCCGAAAAATCCGGGCTCTGATATTTGATGCCGGAGACGTTCTTTACTTCCGCTCACAACGTGGGATTGGCTTCGCCAACTTTCTTAAGGAATTGGGTCTTGAAATTACTCCAAATCATGCCCAGCGGAAGAAAGCCATTGAGTATCAGGCCTATCGCGGACAGATCACTCACGACGAATACCGCGAGGCCGTTGTGGGCATCTATGGCGTGACAGAGCCTGAGCAGGTCGCCCGCGGCAAACAGGCCCTGATCGATGATGATAACAATGTTGCTTTCTTTGAAGGAGTGCGCGAAACCTTGTGTGCGCTGAAAGAACAAGGATTTCTGCTGGCGATTGTGACGGATACCGCCAATTCAATTTCCACCAAGTTGAATTGGTTCGAGCGTGGCGGATTTGGACATGTCTGGGACTCGATCGTTTCTTCCATGGACATAGGCACCCGCAAGCCCGATCCCGAAATCTATCAGGCGGCTCTGGTACAAC
>DATGYJ010000534.1:0-9712 GCA_035298105.1 Anaerolineales bacterium
GGTAGGCGAAATGGGTCACGTCGCGGATGCCGCTCCGCTCCTGCAGTGCCTCACTCGCTTCGTCAACCTTACCAATCTCAGCTGGTTTTTCTTCCAATTCAGAGGCAATCGGCGATTCACCGAAATTGTCTTCAATCAGCACTTTAAGCGCTGAAAGTACCAACTTGGCTTCTTCACCGGAGGCACGAATCTGAATCTTGTGGTTTTCGACGGCCCCAAGGGTGGCAATGGCATTGAGACTACGCGCCGAAACGGGCCCCTTGCCGTTCGTTAGATCGGTGACGGTTACATTGGCCATGAACCTGGCTGCTGTTTGGACGAACTTTGCAGCCGGACGTGCATGCAACCCGTGTAAGTTGGTCAGTGTCAGGGTGAGTGATTCAGAGGATTGATCGGGAACCAGCACAGGGGCGCTGGCCTGCTCAGTCTCCTGCCCGAGCTGCTCGCGTTTGGGGGCCAGCGCCGCATTCGCTTCCTGGCAGATCGCATCCAAATCACTGTTCAATCCGATTTGAACGGCAGCGGCGATCGCACCCTCCACCAGCGGCGCGCCGCAGAAACGGACTTTCCTGGTGATATCAGGCGGCAGAAGATCAAGCGCCATATTGGCGCTGAGAACCGCACTGCCCAAATCCATGAGAACCACGACACCATCTTCGGAATACACCGATTGGATGGCATCCATGATCTCAACGGCATCTGTGCCGAACTCAAGACGATCATCACCGATCCCTGCCGCAACCGCCAGCGGTAAAGTTGGGGATGCCACCTGACGAAGCAATCCTACCAGTGCTTCAGCCAGGGCACGACTGTGGGAGACAATGACCAGGCCGACCATGATTGTTCCCCCTTTACACACCTTTCGAGGCAATGGTTAGCGCGAGCCAAATTCCGTACGCAACTGAAAAAATTCCAAGTAAAGACAAAAACCAGGTAACGGCGCTGAGAAGACGCCGCGACGGATTCATATCGAGAATGATCCCGCGCAGACCGATCAGGCAATGGGTCACCACGGTGGCGAGGAAAAGAATCTCGATGGCCGGTATGATGGGATTCTGATAATAGCGGACGACATCAGCATAAGTCATCAAACCGGAAGATAGACTGCCTATGTAGTGATTGACTATCAGGTGCAGAATTAGCACCAGAATAAGTAGAGGACCGGTGACGATTTTTATCAACCAGATCCAGGTGGTTTCACCCGGACGTGGGGCTGAGATATAGGAAGAAGAGGTTGACTGTGACATAGAGGATCCTAATACATACGCGCGGTAAAAATCAGGATGACAAACACGGCGATGATCATGAAGGCATAGAAGAGTTGTTTCTGGCGGGTGACTCCAATTCCGAAACTGGTGAGGATGATGCGGATACCATTCAAGCCATGGAGAAAAACCGCCGCGACAACTGCCCATTCCCCCAGTTTGATAAACGGGTTTTCAGTGAGCGCCAGAAATTTATCGTAAGAACCCGGTCCTTGCGCCAGGAGACTTAGCACAGCCAAGTGCAAGAATAAATAGAGTGTCAGGCCAATGGCAGTGACACGGTTGAGCGCAAACGCCCACCCACCGGCCTGTCTACCAATCGGAAAGAACCAGGACCAGAATTTTCCAGCAGAGGGTTGGTTACGAGTATGTTCCATTGTTTCGACTCTCCTTATGCCTTGCCAAACAACCTGCGCAGCCGCACGTCAACCACCTGGGTACGCAGGTTCATGATCCGGCGGCCGGGATCGACAAAGGAGGGGCAGACCGCTGTGCACTCAAATACGCTGTGACAGCGCCAGACGCCATCCTCACAATCGACAACGGATAAAAGCTCGGGTTTGCGTTTGAGACCCTGATCCTGGGCAGCCGCAAGAGGGGCAGGACCAAGGTATTCAGGGGTCGTCGCCGCGACCGGGCAGGCACTGATGCATAAACCGCATTCAATGCAATCGCTCAGACGGATATACTGCGAGTCATCCGCATCCCATTTGGCAGGCGGGTTTTCGATTTCGGCTTCCGGTACAGGTAAAACTGAGCGCCCCTGAACAGTATCCATTTTGCGGTAGAGGGAACCCATGTCTACAGCCAGATCGCTGACCACCGGAAAGTTGCGCAGTGGCTCAACTTTGAGGGTCGCGCCAGCCTGGGTCACATCCCGGATGGAGGTAATACAGGTCAACTTCTCTACCCCGTTGACGCGCATACCGCAAGCGCCACAAGTGGAGTGATGGCAGGCGTGGCGAAAACAGATCGTGCGGTCATGAAAGGCCCAGGCCCGCTCCACCGCATCCAAAACATATTCATCCGGATTGACCTCCATCTGGAAATCATCAAAGTGGGAGTCCTGATTTTCTTTCTGGCGATACACACGCAGGGTGATTTTCCAATTTTCAGCCATAGCGCTGCTCCTAGTTGGGCGTGACATAGTATTGACGATAAGAGAGAAGCGGAGTCTCTTTCGTAATACAGGGTGTGGTGATATTTAGCTTGGCACAGACCACGTCGGCAGTCTTCTCAGCCATAGCACGCAGCGTAGTTGCCTTTCCACCGGTGATGGTTACCAGGCCATCGACGTTGTGGGTCTCTTTATGGTCATAGCACTTGAAGGTACGGGCAATACTGCGGCCTGACCCGCCACCTACCAGGGGACGCGCTGCCATATAGATGCCGCGCGGTTTTGCAGACCGAATTCCAGGGATGAGTTCACTCCCCCGCTCGAGCATCAACTTGATCTGCTCGTCGATGACAGGGATATAGTCCACATTTTCTGCATCGAAGGAAGTGGTGCCGACCACCACCATCCGTCTCTGTGGCAGGACAATATCTCCATCTCCGGGAGCGTTCAGGCGATTAATGGCCCGCTGCACAAAGCGCTGATCATAGGCAACCATAATGCCCGGCGTGGGCTTGACCGGCGCATCCAAACCGGCCATGGCGGTGATCTGTCCGGCCCAGGCGCCTGTGGCATTTACGACCACATCTGCATGCAATTCCTCCGATCGGCCAGCGGACCTGTTCAACACTTTGATGCCGCTCACATTTCCGGAGCCATCTTTCAGCAAACCTTGCACTTCGGTAAACGTGCGAAACTTTGCGCCATGATGTTTGGCTGTCCCCGCGAATGCCAATGCCAGCCGCAAAGGATCAAAAGTTCCGTCAGGGATCAGGAAGGCCGTCAGCACGTGCGGATTGATATTGGGTTCCAGCTTGAGGGTCTGGGAGGGTTTCAATTCTTCGATCGGAATGTGACATTCCTGGCAGCTCTCGATGAATATCTCCGCATATGCCAGGTCACTTTCATCAAGGGCGATGAACAGCCCGCCATTTGGTTCAATGACCTGCGGGACAATCTTGCGCAGGATCAGATTTTCGTCAATACATTCGACGGCTGATTCCTTATCCTTGACTGCGTAGCGGCCACCGCTATGCAGTAATCCATGTGTACGTCCGGAGGTACCATTACACAAATCTCCACGCTCTACCACCGTGACATCGCAGCCGCGTAGAGTTAGATCATGTGCTGTTGCTACTCCGGTGAACCCTGCTCCAATGATAATTACATGTGGTTTGCTCATAGCAACTCCAGAAAACCTTGCCTTTCAAATTTGCCTGCACTGCGGGCAATCGGAAACTTCATGAGTCACTCTATCCAATGCGTCTGACCATTGTTCTACAGGGCCAGCCCTGAAACCTGTTGCACCGCACAAACAGGCGTACCAACCCATGTCAGCAGCATGGAATGAGCTGCGCTCTGCCTGCAGATTGATTGATTCTACACTCATATGCCAGCGTGCATTTGTGATTAATCGCCCTGCTCCAACCCTGCGCAGCTTTTCCCAGTAGGAGCGGAAATGGGTGCAATGCCGCATCAGCAATACCCCCACGGTTGTTTCGGGCGGGAAGTCAAGCATGCGGGCGTCGGCACAGATAGGAAGCAGATTATCCGCCAACGGGTCATGTCCTGCCAGCCCTCTCTGCAAGACCTCAACATTCATCTCGACGGCATAAACTTTACGGGTGATCCGTGCCATTTGTCGTGAGAATCGCAGGTCGCCAGCGCCGATATCCACGACCACATCTTCAGGTTTAAGCAATTCCAGAACTGTCTGATAAGTAGGCTGGTCATAGGGAGCATACAGGGCTTCCCAGGCGGCAGCAGACAAGGCGCTTGACATTTTTAATGCTCTGGTTGTCTCTTGATCAAGAGGTAATCATGCTACTTGCGTAATAATCGGTTAATCAGCAAATTACCGAAGAAAATTGCCCAGATCAATATACCAAACAACAGTCCCCACAGGATGCCTTCCAGCCAGCCTCTGGATGGGATGACCTGCCACGCGGTGAGCACGGCCAGCACAACGCTCGTAAAGGCAATGACGATTATGCCACGGCGCATGGAAATCCATGGCTGCGCCATGGGGTCCCCCGTCTTTTGCGGTTTCTTGTTTTCTGAATTCTTTGACACGATTTACTCCAGAAATCATAAGAAGTGTTAGCAGGACAAAAATGAGGGGGCGGGCGAGCTTCTGGCACTCATACCCACCCCCTCAGGGAGGGTTAGAACAGGTTATTCAACCCAATCAAAGGTGCGGGTGACGGCCTTCTTCCAGCCTTTGTATTCCTTATCGCGCAGGCCAGAATCCATCTTGGGATCCCACTCCTTGTCTTTGGCCCAATTGCTGCGCAGGTCTTCCACGTTCTTCCAGAAGCCGACAGCCAGGCCAGCGGCATAAGCCGCACCCAGTGCGGTGGTCTCTGCGACCTGCGGCCGGATGACAGGCACTCCGAGGATATCGGCCTGGAATTGCATAAGCAGTTCGTTGTAGACCATGCCACCATCCACCTTGAGTGCGGTCAGCGGGACCCCGGAGTCGGCGTTCATGGCATCGAGCACTTCGCGGGTCTGGAAGGCAGTGGCCTCCAGGGCTGCGCGAGCAATGTGGCCGCGATTGATATAGCGGGTCATGCCAACAATGGCACCGCGTGCATCGCTCTTCCAGTATGGGGCGAACAAGCCGGAGAAGGCTGGGACAAAGTAGATGCCGCCGTTGTCCTCCACGGTGCCAGCGAGGGCTTCCACATCAGGTGACTTCTCGATCATCTTCAGGTTGTCGCGCAGCCACTGAATGAGCGCGCCTGTAATGGCGATAGAGCCCTCCAGGCAGTAGACCGCATCCTGGTCACCAATCTTGTAGCCGAGGGTGGTAAGCAGACCGTTCTTGGACTGGACGGGCTTGGTACCTGTGTTGAGCAGCATGAAGCAGCCAGTGCCATAGGTGTTCTTGGCTTCGCCTGCGCTGAAGCAGGTTTGGCCAAAGAGGGCAGCCTGTTGGTCGCCCAGATCTCCGGCTACGGCGATCCCATTCAGGGCGCCCTTCGCATTGCCGTAGACCGCCGATGATGGTTTGATATCGGGGAGCATGGCGCGTGGGATGCCCATCACCTTCAGCATGTCAGGATCCCAGTCCAGCGTTTCCAGGTTCATCAACATAGTGCGTGAAGCGTTGGAGACATCGGTGACGTGAACCCCTCCATTGGGTCCGCCGGTCAGGTTCCAAATAACCCAGGCGTCGATGTTCCCGAAAAGCGCTTCGCCTTTTTCGGCTTTGGCACGCACACCCTCAACGTTATCCAGAATCCATTTGATCTTGGGTCCTGAGAAATAAGTCGCCAATGGCAGACCGACTTTGGTGCGGAAGCGATCCTGTCCGCCGTCCTTGGCGAGCTCATTGCAGATCGTATCGGTGCGAGTATCCTGCCAGACGATGGCATTGTAGACGGGTTTGCCAGTTGCCTTATCCCAGACGACAGTGGTCTCGCGCTGGTTGGTCACACCGACCGCAGCAATATCCTTCGGGTCTACGCCACTCTTTTTAAGCCCGCCATCAATCACTTCCTGAGTGCGCTGCCAGATTTCCATCGCATCGTGCTCAACCCAGCCGGGTTTTGGATAGATCTGCTCATGTTCTTTTTGATCAACGCCAACTACCTTGCCCGCATGATCGAAGATCATGAAACGGGTGCTGGTAGTGCCCTGATCAACTGCTGCTGAGTATTTAGCCATTTTTTACCTCCAGGTAAAAACTTGAATGTTTATACGTGATTCCTACAGTTGCAAAGCCATGAACTTCACACCGGATGCCAAGGGACTAGGCTGCGATATTCTTCCAGGTATTGGCAGCCGCCTGAAGAATCAGGAAAGAGGAGGTTGCTCCCGGATCCTGATGACCGGCACTGCGTTCTCCCAGATAGCTGGCGCGGCCTTTACGCGCCACCAGGGGGACTGTCCCTTCCATACCTTTCCTGGCTGCTTCGGCCGAGAGTTCAAGGGCTTTATTAATGGGTTGGCCTTCTGGAATTGATTGCTTTAGGGCAGCGACAGCTGGCGTAAGCGCATCGACCATGGTCTTATCGCCCAGTTCGGCTTTGCCGCGCATGACCACGCCGCTTAATGCGGCATCCAGTGCATCAGTCCAATCGGCCAAATTGAGTTCCATCTTGCCGGCAGTTTTCATGCCTGCCTGCAGGAAGAACGTTCCATACAGGGGTCCACCCGCCCCACCAACGGTGGAAATCAGCGTCATACCAATTGTTTTGAACATGGTACCAATATCTTTATCGCTGATTTCAGGCAGCTTTTTCATCACTGCCTTAAAACCGCGATCCATATTTGCGCCATGGTCGGCATCGCCGATTGCCGCGTCGAGTTCTGTCAGGTAAGCGCTGTTTTCGCCAATTACACCGGCTATCGCTTTGATCCAATTCAGGGCATCATCACGTGTAATAGACATTGCCAACTCCGTTGGGAGAGGTTTGGGCGGATTTTGCCACACGGACTGTGCAGGTGAGCATACCGCCCCGTTCCTTGAGATTTAGCGACTTATACACCCCAGCGCAGACCGGGGGTTTTGACCGGCGCATCCCATAATTTGAGCATGTCGTCATCCATCTTGAGCATTGTGATGGATGTCCCTGCCATTTCCAGGCTGGTGATATAGGGACCGATCAGGTTTCGCACGACTTTGACACCAAACTTCTCTGCGATCTCATAAGCCTTGCGATAGACGATATAGAGTTCCACCAATGGGGTTCCGCCCATACCATTGACAAACAGGAGTACCTCATCGCCCTGCCTGTAGGGGATATCGTTCAGGATCGGTTCCATCAGCATCTCAACGATCTCATCGGCCGGCTTGATGGGCATGCGTACACGGCCTGGTTCGCCATGGATACCAATTCCGATCTCCATCTGGTCTTCGGGAAGATCAAAGGTTGGTTTTCCGACGTGTGGAACAGTACAGGAGGTCAATGCCATACCCATGCTGCGACCAAGATCCTTGGCTTTGCGGCATACATCGGCGACTTCCTTGAGCGAGCGCTTTTGTTCCGCAGCCGCGCCGCAGAGCTTCTCGGCCAGAACTGTAACACCCACACCACGGCGCCCGGCGGTATACAGGCTGTCTTTCACAGCCACATCGTCATCTGTCACAACCGCTTCGACCTCAATCCCTTCCGCGCGCCCAAGGTCTGCAGCCATTTCGAAGTTCATGATATCGCCGGTATAGTTCTTGACAATGTGAAGAACACCGGCGCCACCATTGACAGCTTTGGTAGCCTCAAGCATTTGATCCGGTGTCGGAGAGGTGAAAACCGCTCCTGGGCAAGCCGCATCAAGCATGCCCATACCTACAAATCCACCGTGCATGGGTTCGTGACCGGAACCTCCGCCAGAAATAACGCCTACCTTGCCCATGATGGGTGCGTCAGCCCGCACAATGAAATTCGGGTTGTAGTGAACTTTCACCAGATCCGAATGAGCGTAGGCAATACCCTCGAGCTCTTCGCGGACCACATCTTCTGGCTTGTTGATTAGTTTCTTCATAGAACACCTCCTGGGGCGTCCAGACTGGGATAGCCCAGAATTTACTTCATCTCTGATTCCATCCGACCAGTCGGTTCGGGTTTGGCCAGGTTAGCGGTAACCAGCCAATCATATACGTAGGTACCGAGGACGCCACCGATCACCGGAACAATGAGCGGGATCAGCCAATAACCTCCACTCCACAATCCCTGTGTGCCGACAAGGGTTCCAAACAATCGCGGCCCAAAGTCGCGAGCAGGATTGATGGCATAGCCACTTGGGCCACCCAGACTCAGACCAACCGCCAAAACCGTACCACCAACCAGGAATGGGCCTAAATTGTGCATCAGGCCGGTGTTTCTGGAGTCGCCGCTGGCCAGAATGCCCCACATCAGGACCGCTGTGCCAAACAACTCTGTGAGGATGGCGGTCAGGCCGCTGTAATTGCCTGTGGCCGTCCCACTGGCGCCCCCCCAGAAGGCGCTTCCAAAGATTGAGCCGGGGCCGGTGCACCACACATTCGGCACCCCAGCGCTGACAAGACCATCGCGATAGGTCAGATAGACACCGAGGGCACCGAGAAATGCACCAATCATTTGGGCAATGATGTACGGAAAAACGCTTCCCCAAGAGAAGCCACGCTTCATAGCCAGGGAAACTGTTACCGCGGGGTTGAGGTGGGCGCCTGAAACACCCGCAGAAACATACACGGCCACAATCACTGCGAATGCCCATCCGAGGGTGATCGTGTTCCAGTTGTAGGCTCCCGCAGCCAGACGAGGCGCCAGGCCCACATTTGCGACCACACCATCACCCAATAGGATGAGGATGAAGGTCCCGAATACTTCACCGAGCAATGGTCCTAACATAATTTATCTCCTATTTAGTTTTGATTTTGAGTTTCTTACGCCAGAATGCAATAGTTGATTATTTTTTGCAGTGTTGGGGACCTCCTTTTCTTTCAAGTGCCTGATGTGAAGCCATTGATCGATAGAAAACAAAACCGCCGAAAGAGAGGGGCTTTTCGGCGGATAGCAAAGAAAGCGAAATAGGCAAACAGATGGAATATTGTGGTTGTGCAGGATTGTTTTCTTCTTCAAAGAGAAACCGATGAGCTGGCACCAGATTTGCTCCACAAGAAATTTGTGACAAACACTTTAAAATTCATTCTATTGTGCGTAGAGGGAAAAGTCAAACAACTGAATGAAAAGTGTTCCGTTTAGGAACACTTTTTCGGGTGTCACTGTTGCATTATGAAACAACAGCACAATGAATTTGCAATGATAATTGCCAGGCTCCCAGCGCCCTCCCCGACTCAAAGCGGCAGAGATCCTTCGTTCTAGCTCCGTAGTAGCTTCGTAGTACCTTCGTTGCCAAAGAACCCGCCTGTGGCTCGAAAAACTCCCTTGAAATTGATCTTTCCCATCCGAACCATGACCTGCAGAAGGCTTCTCCTGATACGAAAACGTTCCCCGGCGAACTCACAGCCAGGAGACTATTCAGAGCAGAATCTTATAAGGTCATCATCGTTAATGTGAATAGTGATCAATTTAATTCCGCTGGCGATATTCTTCCAGGTCAATGCCATATAGTTTAAGTTTGCGCCACAAGGTAGTGCGGCTGACCCCCAACGCCTGGGCCATGCGGGAAACATTGCCGCGCTGCATCTGCGCGGTAAGCAGGATGGTCTCATGTTCCATCTCATCGAGAGAACTCACCTGCAAAAGGGGCCGTACGTTCTGAAGAGTTGTTTCCAGCCGCTGCACGTGGGTAGGGATATCTGCCATCCCAATCACACCTGTGCTGGCGGCTTGAGTAGCAGCTCTTCCTAATACTGCCTCCACCTCTCGAATATTTCCCGGCC
>DATGYJ010000535.1:0-9193 GCA_035298105.1 Anaerolineales bacterium
GAACGGACACCGCTGGAAAATCCATATTGGGACTACTCTCGCAATAAAATTGCCTGCGAAGACCGGTTAATGTTTGCTTATCTGGAAGAAGGTTTCCCTATTACCATCATCCGCCCCTCTCACACGTATGGCCCTACACAAATCCCGTTTGGAGTATCGAGCTGGCTGTACCCATGGACCGTGATAGACCGCATGAAGCGTGGGCAAAAAGTGATCGTGCCCGGAGATGGCACGTCCCTTTGGGTGCTGACCTGGAACGCGGATTTTGCGAAAGGACTGCTCGGCCTGTTGGGAAATGAAAGAGCAATTGGCGAGGTGTTTCAGATCACTTCAGATGAAGTTCTTAGCTGGGATCAGATTCATCTCGAAGCGTATCACGCCATGGGCTTGCAGCCGAACCTGATCCACATCCCATCTGATTTGATCGCCGCGTATGATCCTCATTCTCTGGGAAGCCTGGTCGGCGATAAAGCCAACAGCGTAGTATTCGATAACAGCAAGATCAAGCGCTTCGTGCATGATTATTCTTGTGAAGTCAATTGGGCAGAAGGCGTGCGACGCTCGCTCGCCTGGTTCGGAGCGCATCCCGAATTCCAAACCATAGATCATGAAATGAATTCCATCTGGGATCAGATCATTTCTGCCTATGAGAAAGCTTTTCCATAAGATGATATACTCCTCTTGCTTAGGAGGAGCGCGTGAACCTCGGACCCATTCGTTACATATTTCGTCCACTCTTTGGGTTAGAACATCGTGAAACGACCACACGATTCCTTTATCTGATTTTGATCAGTGCCATCATCATCGATGTCCTGATGATTGCCCTTCGTTGGTTTGATGGGGGAACGTTATTTAATAGCGCGACGCTGCGTTTATTGACCGGTTTGTTAATATTTCAATTCATTTTGCTATTTGTGATGAAGCGTGGCTATGTCAATCTGGCGGCTTTCGCTCTTGTCCTGGTGGCTTGGGTTGGTATTACATATCAGGCGTGGAGTGCAGATGGGATCCGCGATGTAGCAATCTATCTTTATATCCCCATCGTTTTCCTTGCGGCGCTTCTCACCAATTGGCAGATCTGTGTTGCGCTGTCGGCTCTCAGCATTATATCCATCTGGTTCTTTGCGATTACTGAAATAAGGGGTTTGCGAGTTGCTCATATTGATCCTCCCTTAATGATGGCAAGAGATTTAACAGCCATATTCATTATTTTATTCCTGCTGCTCTATTTGATGATCGATACAATCAGGCGTTCCCTAAACGCAGTTCGCGCAGGCGAGCAGAGGTTTCGGAAAATATTCCATGTGAGTCCTGTCGCAATTACAATCACCTCACTCGCGGAAGGACGCTTGATCGATGCCAACGAAGCCTACTGGCGATTTACGGGCTTTGACCCGAATTTTGCGGTTGGCAGAACCACCGTCGAACTAGGCACATGGAGTAGCGTTTCTCAACGTGCAGAATTTATGCAGAAATTGAAAGAACAAAAATCACTTCAAAATTCTGTTTTTAAGTTTCAGAGCCAATCAGGAGACGAGCGCGTTGCTCTGGCGTTTTACGAATTGATTGAACTTGAGAGCAAGCCTGCGGTCATGGCCATGTTCTATGACATCACCGAACAGGAGCATGCCCAACGTGCTCTGCAAGCCAGCGAAGCGCGCACGCGTGCCTTGCTGGATGCCATCCCCGATATGATCTTCGAGTTCAAGCGCGATGGTACCATCCTGCAATTCATCTCTTCTGCAACCAATAAACCCCTCTTGCCTCCGGAACAGTTCCTGGGAAAAACTATTACCGAAGTCCTTCCATCGGTTGCAGATCAGACTCTTTTTGCCATTGAAAGAGTGCTCCAATCAGGCCATGTTCATGCATTCGAATATCAACTTCAGCAGGATGGCGAAAATAAAACCTTTGAAGCGCGCGTGACGCCTCTCAGCGCCGATACGGCGCTAGCCATCGTACGCGACATATCCCTCCAGCAATGGATCCTGGGTGAGCGCGAAAAATTGATCAATGAGCTGGAGGGAAAGAACGCTGAGCTTGAGCGGTTCACCTATACGGTTTCGCATGATCTAAAATCTCCTCTCATAACTATCAAGGGTTTCCTGGGATTCCTGCGTAAAGATGCAGAAGCTGGCAACCTGCCGCGCCTGGATAGTGATATAGAACGAATCAGCGCTGCGGCGGATAAGATGCAACGGTTGTTGAATGACTTGCTTGAACTTTCGCGGATTGGGCGGTTGGTGAACCTGCCTCAGTCCGTCGATCTCAATGAATTGGTCCCCGAAGTGCTGGAACTCCTGTATGGACGTATCCACGAGGGCAATGTCCAGGTGAGCGTGGCTGAAAACCTTCCGGAGGTCTATGGTGATCGTCCGCGCCTGTTTGAAGTTCTCCAAAACCTGGTTGATAATGCTGCCAAGTTTATGGGCGAACAGCCGAACCCGCAGATCGAGATCGGTCAGCAGGGCAGGACCGAGGACGGTGCTCCGATCCTCTTTGTTCGTGATAACGGGATTGGGATCGATCCCAGGTTCAAAGATCGCATCTTCGGTTTGTTCGACAAGCTGGATCCCCATTCCGATGGCACAGGCATTGGGCTGGCTTTGGTAAAACGGATCATAGAATTTCATGGGGGCAGGATTTGGGTAGAATCAGAGCCAGGCAAGGGGACTACGTTCTACTTTACGCTTCCCGAGCACCCATAGTTATGTCGTTGCGAAGTCCCACTGGGATGCTCACTTGCACTGTAAGAAACGCACGATTTGCTAGGCAAATCGGGCGAAAGTGTCGCAATCGTCGGGAAACACAGCTTCCCCTTCCTGCAAGGACACGGAAAAGGGAATCTTGTTTTTCAAAAATCAGGAAATCCAGAATTATTCAGGTTAACCAAGATTGACTTGCAGTAGTGACGGCTTTAGCCGTTGATTTCATGGGAAAAGAGCGACTGCACCTGTCCTGACGGACGGTGTCAGGAAAGTCGCCACTACAATAATATCCAATATTAAACTGACAAATGTGAAAAGCCGGCGGGGCCCATTTTGGATATAATCTGTCTAAAATAGACAAGGAGCTAACCCATGAACTTTGCTATGTGGCGCAAAGCGCTCAATGTAATTCCCGAAGTTTCCAAACCTGAATGGGATCGATTGGATGTCATCTCGAAATGGCTGATCTCGACCCGGGCAGCGGTCCTCATCATGACCTTTATCTCGGCGGCTCTTGCGGGACTTTTTGCCTGGCGTGACAACGCCTTCAGTTTCCTGCCCTGGTTGGCGCTCACGCTCGGTCTCATCCTGGCTCACGCCTCGAACAACATCTTCAACGACTACACCGACTTTATGCGGGGCGTGGATAAGGATAACTACTACCGCAATATCTATGGCGCCCAACCGATCGCCAGTGGGCTGATGACGCAGCGCCAGCACCTGACATATTTCGCCGTGACCGGATTGATCGCATTGGTTTTTGGTCTCTATCTTGCCTGGTATACCGGCTTTAGTACGACGACCTGGATCCTGCTTGGGCTGGGTGCATTCTTCCTGTTGTTCTATACCTGGCCGCTCAAAGGGCTGGCCATGGGAGAACTGGCGGTGCTGATCGTCTGGGGTCCATTGATGATCGGCGGCGGTTATTATGTCCTGACGCATCAGTGGAACTGGTTTGTCGTCATCGCCAGCCTGCCCTATGTTTTGGGAGTAACAACTGTGATCTTTGGCAAACATATCGATAAGCTCGATATGGATAAAGCCAAGGGCATCCACACCCTGCCGGTGATCATCGGAGAAAAGGCTTCTCGCTACGCGGTCCTGGCCATGATGATCGCACCTTATCTCTTTACCTTGTATTTGATCGCGGTAAAGTTCTTTACACCGGTGATGTTGATCGTGTTCCTGGCGCTTCCTACCTTTATGCAGATCTACCCCAAGTTCCTGCAGCCCAAACCCGAGGCTCGCCCTGAAGGTCAGATCGGCTGGCCGTTGTACTTCGTGGGTTATGCGTTCGTAAACAATCGCAAATTTGGTTCTCTGTTCATGTTTGGCTTGCTCATTGACGTGGCGTTGCGCCTTTTGCCATTTACACGTAACTTCTGGCATTAAGTAGACCTCTTTCCCTCTCCCACTCAGGTGGCATCTTGACACCGGGGAGATCGCAGGATTGAAGGATCAGAGCAGGAATTCTTTCCTGCTCTGATTTATTAACTAGCCACCTGACAGTTCTAAATTTCAACGAGGGACCGATGGTTGAGTAGCCTCGAATGCTCGTAGAGGGGCGTACACTCGCACCGAAACGCAAGTGCAGGTGTCGAGACCAACAAATAACCTGCAAATCAGGGATTTCATGAAAACATGTGGTCTCGATACGGCGGACGTGCACGCCTACTCGACCAACGGATTACTCTTGAAACAAACTGTCAGGTGGCAGTTCCTTATTACGTGATTGATTTATTTGCAGGCCTTTCTCAAAAGTAGGGAAGGCGTGAAAAAGCGCGATCTCACCGATCTGCTGCTCGTGGGCAAAGGTCTCTCCTCTTTCTCTGACGGAAATCGCTGAAAAAGGCACCCCCCATATTTGGGGGTAGATTCGTCTCAAAGCGATGAGCGAAGGATCTACGAAGGATCTACGAAAGATTAGCGAAGGATTGTTTTCGAAGGAAACGGGGTTTTTGCGTATATCTATCCCCCATATATGGCAAGTGGTCTTCGCAAGATTTTCCCGGGAACGTAGGCTTGCAAAAGTCTTCTGCTCATTCGGACAGATTGTATCCAATTTCACAAATTAGTAGTATAATTTTCTTCGAGAGAGTTTAAAGTCAAGTTGAGGGCTTTGCCGCGTGTTCTATCACTCAGAAGGAGAGTTGGCGATGGCAAACAGACTTGAATCCAGCATCGTCATTAATCAACCTGCCGAAGATATATTCACGTTTATCAGTGATCCGGACAACCACCCGAGATTTGTGCCGGGTATGCTTGAGTTTAAGAAAACTTCGCCTGGGCCTTTCGAGCAGGTAGGTACATCCATCCAGGGGGTACGGCGCTTTCTCGGTCAGCGACTCGAATTGCCTTACGAAATTACGGAATATCAGGCCGGCAGCCGGCTGGGCATGAAAGGCGCGATGGGTCCCATCACGTTTATGGACGGTTATGTCCTGGAGCCGATGGGATCCAGCACGCGTGTGAAATTCTGGCTTGAATTCATGCTGACAGGTGTCATGAAGATTACCCGTCCTTTTTTTGCAATTGTAGGTAAAGCTCATGCAAACGAGACCCTCGCGAATCTGGCAAATGCATTGGAAAGATCGAAATAGCTCTGCGCATCTCAAGAGAATGAGAAATAACGCGTATGGCAATTGATCTATACCAGCCATTTACCAATCCTGTCACGAAAGAGACATTCCGCTGCCTGGCCTGCACGGAAGAGGCTTATGTCATGGAATGGATCGTGCAGCCCGATGGTTACGTCCCTTTTGAGCACATCCACGTCTCACAAGCTGAAATCTTTCATGTTGAGCAGGGCCAGATCCGGGTGTTGATCAATCGCCGGCAGCAGATCGGGCAATCAGGTCAAACGGTCACAGTGCCGTGTGGGGTCAGGCATATTGCATACAACAACACTTCAGAACCTTTAATCTGTACCGTCGAGTACCGGCCCGGATTGGATATAGCAAAGTCTTTTCAATGTTTTAGCGGATTAACTTACGACCGGGATGTGAAAGGCAGGTATGGGATCAATATCCCCAAGATGATGTATTTCATGAAAAGAATGAATGCCAAAGCACTGGCTCGACCGGCGAACGTGCCTGGTCCCGTTTATAGCCTATTGATGAGTACTTTTTACATTGCCGGAACACTTATGGGTTGGGAGAAGTTATACAAAAAGTACACGGAATAATTGCTGCCATAGCAAGGCAGAGGGTATAAAAAAGGAGATGAACATGAGTATTGTTCTTGGTAATTGGGTGACCGCTCTACAACGACCCATTAAATTGTATGAAAAAAATGAGTGGGACAAGCTGGACGTGATCACAAAGTGGCTGATCGCTACGCGTGGGACCGTGACCCAGCTAACAGCTTTTTCAGGCATTATAGCAGGGCTTTTGGCATGGCATGATGGTTACTTCTCCTGGCTGCCCTGGTTGGTCATGACGGTCGGTCTGTTCTTTGCTCATAGCACGGAAAACCTCGTCAATGATTACATTGATTTCTCGCGCGGCATCGATGAGGATAATTACTACCGTGCTCAATATGGTATCCACCCTCTGGTGCATGGGTTCTGGACCAGGAAAGATTGGTTACGCTGGTTCCTGACGGCCGGTACGATAGCGGGGCTGGCGGGCGTGTTTATGTTGATCTACACGTCGTTTTCCCCGATCGTGATCGGGCTTTTCGCCATCGGCATATTGATCATTCCATTCTATGCCTACCCCCTGAAATATCTAGGGCTGGGTGAGATTCTGATTTATATCAATTGGGGACTTATTATTATCCCCGGCGTCTATACGGTTCTGGCCGGAAAAATCACTCCCCATCTCGGATATGTTGCTCTCGCGGGCCTGGCATTTGGACTTGGCTTCGGCAGCTTCAACTGGGGGAAGCACGTGGATAAACTCTATGCGGATAAGGCCAAAGGGGTGAGGACGCTCCCAGTCCGGATCGGAGAGCGGGCCGCGCGTTATGTAAATATTACCGCTCTGATTCTTTCCTATGCCATTGTCCTCTACTTGATATTCATTGCACGCTTTCTCACGCCGGTCGTCCTGCTTGTTTTCTTCGCCTGGCCCAGAGCCTGGCGTGTGCTCAAATTACTGAGCAAACCGCGGCCGACAGAACCACCACCAGGTTTTGAACTCTGGCCGCGTTGGTTTTCAACGCCTCAATTGAAGCATGTTCGTTTGTTTGGCGGCTTATATATTTTGGGCTTATTCGCGGATAACCTCCTGCGGGTATTCCTTCCCATGTTCTGGCCCGGACAATAAAGGCTGAAGTTCAATGATCTATGAGACAGGCGGTGGACGATGAAAATCGCGATTACCGGTGGAACGGGCTTCATTGGGAAGCATCTCGCGCAAGACCTGGTTGAACGTGGACACCAGGTTGTGGTCATCTCACGCGGGCTTTATTCCCGCGGGCAGGGACCGCTTCCACATGACGACATCAGCTATATACGCGCGAATGTCACGGATACATCTGAGCTGACCCGCGCTTTTACCGGATGTACAGCAGTCGTTCATTGTGCAGGAACGAGCGAGGATAAATCCCAGACTTTTCAACAAGTCCACGTGGAAGGTGCTCGATCCGCCATCACAGCTGCCCAGCAGGCAGGTGTACAAAAATTCGTGCTCCTGAGTTATTTGCATGCTCGCCCGAATATTCGCTCTGCATACCACACGACCAAATGGGAGGGGGAGGAGATTGTGCGGCAGTCAGGCTTGAACTACACAATCCTTAAAGCTGGGCTAGTCTATGGGCAGGGCGACCATCTCCTCAGTAACCTGGGTAATCTTTTGGGAAAGCTGCCTGTCTTTGCTACAGTGGGCGTACATGAGAAGACAGTCCGTTTGGTAGCGGTCGAAGATCTTGTCAATGTGATCCATGCCGCTCTGACGGATGACCGCCTCTCGAGGAAGACTGTCGCGGTTCTGGGTCCCGAGGAGTTTCCTTTCAGTATCGCAGCCCGCCGCATTGCCAAGACGATGGGCAGGCCATCTCTGGTGGTATTACCTTTTCCCGTGTTTGCTCAGCGCCTTCTGGCCTGGGTTTCGGGTTGGATGCCAAAACCATTGATTTCAGCTTCACAAGTCCAAATGCTTGCAGAGGGGATTAGCACACCATTACCAGATAGCCTGGCACTGCCTGAAGAGTTAGCGCCTAAAATTAACTTCACCGAAGAGCAAATTCGAAAGGGGTTACCCTCTTAAAATATGTCATTGCGAGGAGGCTGTTCTTCGCCGACGAACAATCTTCCAATAACATCCCTTCATGCTTATCATCGTCGTAGGAGATTGCTTCGCGAAGAACGCTCGCAATGACATATTTAGTTCTAAAAACTTACCGGCAGTGACTTCACCCCGCGAAAGATCGGATGCTCCTGCCATTCCAATTTCTCGGTTGCCAAGTCTATGTTGGGGAAGCGACGCAGCAGAGCAGTGAAAGCGATCTGAGCCTCTAATCGGACAAGTGGTGCGCCGAGGCAGAAATGAATCCCAAGCCCAAAGCCCAGGTTTCTTCCCTCATCCCGGGCGATATCGAATCGATCCGGATCAGAATAATGTCCAGGATCTCGATTTCCGGCCGCAAGAATTGAATTGACCAACTGTCCTTTGCGGATACATTTGTCCGCAAGTTGAACATCTTTTGCTGCGGAACGGTAGGCGATTTGCACAGGGTTATCATAGCGCATCATTTCCTCCACTGCGGAGGCAATCAAGTAAGGCTGCTCACGCAGCTTCTGCATTTGAGTGGGATTCTGCAATAATGCCAGAAGACCATTACCAAGCAGGTTGCTGGTTGTCTCGTGGCCAGCACTTAACAGAATAATCACATTGGCAACGAGTTCCTCCTGGGTCAGTTGTTCACCATCTTCTACAGCGTCAACAAGTGCGGTAAGTAAATCATCTTTAGGTTGCGCTCGCCGAGTGGCGCCCAGTTGCTTGACATAGCTGCTTAGTTCAGTCAGACTACGTGCGGCACGCTCCATGAGCTCAGGTGCATGAGGGACACTTCCCAGGATAGCAAAGAGATCGTCGGACCACTTTTTGAATTGTCCGCGTTGTTCTGCCGGAAGCCCCAACATTTGAGAGATCACGAGGATAGGTAGCGGATAAGCAAAATCATGAATCACATCCATTTTCCCGTTTGTTTGTACGGCATCCAGCAAGCCGTCCACAGTCCGCTGGATATAGGGGCGCATCTGCTCGATTGCCGTCGGGGTGAATGCGCTATTGACCAGTCCGCGTAAGCGCGTATGATAAGGCGGGTCCGAATAAAACATGGTCTTTGAAAAAGAGTGATAGACCGGTTCAGCGATCACCCGCTCGGATTGCGGTAGCCGCTCAAAGCCACTTCTGAGACCCTGGGCTCTTGAGAAACGCGAGTCGTGATAAACCGCGACAATATCATCATAGCGAGTAAGCACCCAAAAACCAAGTTCTTCATCCCAATGGATTGGGTCTTGAGAGCGGATCTGTGCATAA
>DATGYJ010000536.1:0-2257 GCA_035298105.1 Anaerolineales bacterium
ACCTGCCGGATGCGCTCGGAGACGTGTGAGCCCGTGCCCAGGGAGCTATTGCCGGCGTGGAAAATGTGAATCACGACTTTTTTCATTGTTGCCTCCGGTTGAAGTAGTGCCAATGGGAAACCGGAGCGGCTACTTAGATCGAGCCATCGTTGTTCGTGCCTGACTCAGCCTCGTAGGTGTGGGCGCTTCCCCTTCTATCTCGAAATATCTTCCACGAAACTTCAAGGCGACGTTGACAAGGCTGATGAGCACCGGGACCTCTACCAATGGTCCGACTACCGCTGCAAAGGCCTGGCCGGAATTGATCCCGAAGACAGCCACAGCGACGGCGATAGCGAGTTCGAAATTATTGGAGGCAGCAGTGAAGGAAAGAGTGGCACTCTGCGCGTAACTGGCTCCCACTTTCTTGCTCATATAAAAAGAGAGCAAAAACATGAGCACAAAGTAAATGAGCAGGGGAATGGCGATGCGCACAACGTCCAATGGAATCTTTACGATGAATTCACCTTTGAGACAGAACATGACCACGATCGTGAATAACAGGGCGATGAATGTAACGGGACTGATCTTGGGAATGAACTTTTCATGGTACCACTGCTTGTCCTTCAGCTTGATTAGCGTAAAACGCGTGATGACCCCGGCGATGAAAGGAATACCCAGATAGATAAAGACACTTTGGGCAATTTGCCCAATGGTGATGTTGACTACGACCCCACCCAGCCCAAGAAGCGGAGGAAGAACCGTGATGAAGACATACGCGTACACAGAGAAGAAAAGAACTTGAAAGATCGAATTAAAAGCCACCAAGCCCGCGCAATACTCCGTGTCTCCTTTGGCCAGATCATTCCACACAATCACCATCGCGATGCAGCGAGCTAGGCCAATCATGATCAGCCCCACCATATATTCGGGATATTCGCGCAGAAACAGGACGGCTAAAATGAACATGAGAACGGGACCGACAATCCAGTTCTGCACCAGCGAAAGCCCAAGCACTTTATAGTTGCGGAATACCTGGCCAAGCTCTTCATACTTCACTTTGGCCAAGGGGGGATACATCATCAGGATCAGCCCGACAGCGATGGGGATATTAGTCGTGCCGGATTGAAATTGATTCCAAAAACCGACTACACCTGGAAAGAGATAACCCCATCCGACACCTATAAACATCCCAAGAAAGATCCATAGCGTGAGATAGCGATCCAGGAAAGAAAGTTTTTTACTGAGTCGTTCTTCAGTCATCGTGCTGCTCCTCATATTTTTGCCGTTCCTTGCGAATGGCAATAAAGCTTCTTTTATAAATGCCCTGCTATTTATCTCGGCATATCTTTGTTGATAATATCTCCCCGATCACCAAACATATCCGTAAAATTGAATCTGTAATCGTTCAACCGTGTGATTTCCAGCAACTCATCGGCGGGAGCAGTCAACAGTTTCAAGCTCAAGGCATCCCCCATCTTTTCAACCATATCGATATCCTTCGCCGTTACAGGGTGTCCCTGCGCCCGTAAGCTCCGAATTCTGTTTTCAAGAACGACTTGTTCGTTCGGAAAAACACCGCGCCTTAGGTGCACAGCGTAGGCCTCACCGGTTGAAATTCTCTGAATGATGAATCCGCCAGCGATGGATGCATCGATGCGCAGAGTTTTGAAATTGATTCTTGCGCCCGTTAAAAACGCCGCCGCATCCGCCCAGCAAGGGCCGTTTTTTGAAACAACCCGGAGATCTGTACGGTCCACCACGCCGTCAGGAAAAAGTTTGTCCAAAACCGCTTTGATTTCGATAAAGGCAATCACAAGTCCGTCGCACATGTGGCCATGAGCCCGTGCAATATCCTTCAAACCAATTTCTTTTGTCCGGAGGTTGTAGCGTCCCAGTGCGCTATCTGTATCCCGAACCACAATCGGCCGATTGTTGCGTGCGTTTGCAGCCCACTCCGGGTAGAACCAATCCGGGCTGTTATCGCTGGTACCAAATGTCCTGCATTCCTCCGTCATTTCGAAATCTCCCCTACTACTCGGTTTCGGTCAAACCGGCAAACCAGTTTCGAGTTTTTTCGCTGCTCGCTAAACACGATCCCAAGCGTTGAGATGTAACTCGTTGATTTTAGAGGGGCAATCGCTGTGCCAAGGCGTTCTCCCACAAAAACGTGGGTTCCGCGGATCTAGTTATCAACCACGCAAAATATTCCGATGGCTTTTTGCATACATGAGAAGCAAAATCTATCGATACTCGCGGTAATCGCCATTGCGCGACT
>DATGYJ010000537.1:0-5924 GCA_035298105.1 Anaerolineales bacterium
CAGGTGATGAAGAGTTGTACGGTCGCCATGAGTCCATTGTAATATAAAAGGTCAGATCATTGCCGTGAGTGGAGTTCACAGCTCCACGCGGCGCAATGACGCGCCCCTGGTTGGTATGGTATGATTCTCTCCTATGAATACCTTTCGTACAAAATTACCCGCTCAATTTGATTTGCCCGAACGCCTGAGTCGCTTGAGTGAGTTAGCTTATAACTTATGGTGGACCTGGCAGCCTGAAGCCGCACGTCTCTTTGGTCGTCTCGATTACGCTCTCTGGGAGCGGCTGGGTCACAACCCGATCCGGTTGCTGCGTGAGATTGGTCGCCCGCGTTTGAATCATGCTCTGGATGACCGGGAATACATGGCGATCTTCGATCATGTCTTTTCTGAATTTGATGCTTACATGCATCAGAGAACCACCTGGACCGGTCGAACGTATCCTGAACTGAATACCCGTCCCATTGCTTATTTTTCGATGGAGTTCGGTTTGCATGAAACGTTGCCGATCTATTCAGGGGGGCTGGGTGTGCTGGCGGGCGACCATTTGAAGGAAGCCAGCGATCTCGGCCTGCCGCTGGCGGGCGTCGGCTTTATGTATGCAGAGGGTTATTTCTCACAGCGCATCAGTGAAGATGGCTGGCAGGAAGCGCTCAACAACACGCTCGATTTCAACAGCCTGCCGGCGCTGCCTGTTTTGGATGAGGCCGGCCAGCGTTTATGTGTAGATGTGGAGTTCCCCGACCGGACCGTGGTCCTGGGGCTATGGGAGCTCCATGTTGGACGCGTCCCGCTATATCTCCTCGATTCTAATCTGGAACCGAACTCTGACTTTGATCGGCAGCTGACCGCCCGCCTGTACTGGTCTGACCTTGACCGCCGCGTGATGCAGGAACTTCTGCTGGGTGTGGGAGGCGTCCGCGCCTTGCGTGCTTTAGGCTATAACCCATCCGTCTGGCATATGAACGAAGGTCACGCCGCCTTTCTTACGCTTGAGCGCGCTCGCGAACTGATCGCCAGCGGCCATACGTTTGAGGAAGCCATCGAAAAAACCCGTGGGCAGAACGTCTTTACCACTCACACGCCGGTTCCCGCCGGAAACGATGAGTTCCCGTTGTGGCTGATTGAGAAATATCTGGCCGCCCTCTGGCCGCAGCTTCATTTGACACGCGACCAGTTCTTCGATATTGCCCGCCATCAAATGCCACAGGGAGAGACGTTCAGCATGGGCATCCTGGCCCTGCGAAATTCAAAGGGACGTAATGCAGTCTCCGAATTGCATGGACGCGTAGCGCGCAAGATGTGGCGCTTCCTCTGGCCAGACAAGGATGAGAGCGAGGTGCCGATTACACATGTCACCAACGGTGTGCACGTCTCCAATTGGATGGCGCGCCGTTTGATGAATTTATTCTGTGATTATCTGGGTGAAGACTGGTATGACCGCCTGGATGAACATGATTTGTGGTCGCGGATTGATGATATCCCTGATGCTGAACTCTGGGCAGTCCGGGTCCACCTCAAGCGCAAGCTGCAATTTTACATGCGTGAACGCGTCCGTGATCGCTGGACACATGGGGGCTTCCACCCGGTGCAGGTGGTTTCGTCCGGCGTCCTGATCAATCCCTATGCCTTGACGATTGGCTTCGCCCGTCGCTTTGCAACCTATAAACGCGCGAACCTGGTCTTTTCTGATGTAGAGCGCCTGCTCGGCATCATCAATCGTCCGAATATGCCGGTTCAAATTATCTTTGCGGGTAAGGCACATCCGGCGGATGAACCCGGCAAGCAATTGATCCAGCAGGTCTATCGTCAGGTCAAGCGCGCCGAGACCGGCGGGCGGCTTGTCTTCCTGGAAGACTACGATATGAATTTAGCGCGTTACCTGGTCCAGGGCGTGGATGTGTGGATGAATACGCCGCGCCGGCCCATGGAAGCCAGCGGTACGTCTGGAATGAAAGCCGCCCTCAATGGCGCGTTGAACTTCTCCGTGCTGGATGGCTGGTGGCGCGAAGCGTACAATGGCTATAATGGTTGGGCGATCGGAGAAGATCAGGAAATGGAATCACAAAGCGCCCAGGATGCTCAGGACGCCGAGAGCCTGTATAAGACTTTGGAGAATGAGATCATCCCCTTCTATTACGACCGCGACCAGAGAGATCTTTCGCATGAATGGGTGGCCCGCATCAAAAATTCCCTGAAGGCGAACATCCCGCAGTTCTCCACGCGCAGGATGGTGAAGGAATATGTGGAAAGGCTGTATGTAACAGCCTTCAAATGATTTGTTGGGGCGACCCTGGCGGTCACCCATGTGGGAGAACTTATGCTTCCTGAAATTACCGTTACCGAACTTGCCGAGAAATTAAAGTCCGAGGATAAATTCATCCTGTTGGACGTACGTGAGCTCCATGAGTTGAACTTTGCCAAATTGACCGACAGCAGACTGCAGGTGACGCCGCTGAGCCGGTTAGGGCGGGAAGGCACCGGCGCGCTATCTGAATCTGCAAAGTCCAAAGATTCCACGATCTATGTAATGTGCCACCATGGCAACCGCAGCGCACAGGTGACAGCCTGGTTAGCGCAGCAGGGCTGGAAGAATGTGTTCAATGTCCGCGGCGGGATCGATGAATATGCGCGGCAGATCGATGAGTCGGCGGGGTTCTATTAGGGGAAAGTATACAAGTAAACACGTAGACAGGTAAACATATGAAAATAAAAAGGCTCTCCGGAAAGTCTCCGGCGGGCCTTTTCACTTGTGTACCTGTCTACTTATCTACCTGTGCACCTGTTTACATGCGCACTTTCTCTCCAAACATGAACTTTCCATTCTTATAGAACAAATCGCCATCCACGAGGATTTCCGAATCGGTGCGCAGGTCGCAGATCATATCCCAATGGATCGAGGATTTGTTGTGCGACCCCGTTTCGGGATAGCCGGCGCCGAGCGCCATATGGAACGTGCCGCCGATCTTTTCATCGAAAAGGATATTGCCGGTGAACCGGTTGATATCCGAGTTGGTGCCGATGGCATACTCGCCCAGATAGCGTGAGCCTGCATCCGATTCAAGCATCTTGATCAGATACTCCTGGTTCTTTTCAGCCTTCGCCTGATTGACACGCCCGTTCAGGAACGTCAGTTCCGCGCCTTCGACAGCCACGCCGCCATAGATCGCAGGATAGGTGAATCTCACCCAGCCATTGACCGAGTCCTCAACGGGTCCGGTAAAGATTTCACCGTCGGGCATGTTGAACATGCCGGTGGAATTCATGAATTTGCGTCCCTTGATGGAGAGTGTCAGATCAACATTCGGTCCACGCATGACGACCTGGCTCTTGCCGGCCAGCCATTCGATCGCTTTTTGTTGTCCGGCCGCCGTACTGTTCCAATAGGCGATCGGGTCATCTTCATACGCATGCACCGCGCCGAAAACGAAATCTTCATATTCCTTCAGACTCATCCCCGCGTCCTGAGCATATCCGTCGGTGGGATAGAGAGTGGTGACCCATTTGAACACCCCCTCCGCACCGCGTCGCATCTGAGATTCGGTGATGGAGCCAATCGCCTTTCCGCGTCGCTGAGATTTGACGGGATCGAGACCACTGGTCGCCCGTGTATTCGTCGCTGAATGGATTCGAATGCGGCTCTCGAATTGATCATAGGCATACTTGTAAAAGGTAGGTACGAAATCAAGTTGTGTATCTTTTGCGTAGGTTAAATATAGATCATCCTGGATGAAGGGTACCATTCCGGGAAAACCCATCATCAGGTGCGGATGCCCGCCTTTTTCCAGGATCTGGACGTACAGTTCTCTTATCAATGGCTCGGCAGCCGTTGTCCCTTCGATCAGGACACGGTCACCGGGCACAATGCGTGCAGAATGTTCAACAAGTACTTTTGAGAATTTTGCAACACGGAGATCAGCCACAAGAATTTCTCCTCTTCCTTCAAGATTATTCCCAAATTATACATCGCGCTTGGAGTATACTTTTGTCCAATCGTAACTCAAAAATCGGAAATCGAAAATTGCAGAAATGAAGCAACTCCTCCAAAACGTCAAAAACGGAAAATCTACAGTCGAAGATGTGCCCATTCCGACCCCGCGCCAGGGTCAGGCACTTGTCAAAGTGGCAGCAAGTCTGGTTTCGGCGGGGACCGAGCGGATGGTGGTCGAATTCGCCGAGAAGAGTCTGGTTGGCAAAGCCCGCTCCCGTCCCGATCTCGTCAAACAAGTCATGGAGAAAGCCCGCCGCGAAGGTCTGGTCAACACCGCCCAGGCTGCGTTCAACCGTCTCGATCAGCCGATGGCGCTGGGTTATTCCTCGGCCGGCACGATCATTGCCCTGGGAGAGAATACGGCGGGGTTCAAGGTTGGTCAACGGGTGGCGTGCGCGGGTGGGGGTTATGCGGTTCATGCAGAATACAATGTGGTGCCGCGCAACCTGCTGACTCTTCTTCCCGAGGATGTCGATTTCGAATCTGCGGCGTTCACCACGCTCGGCGCCATCGCAATGCATGGCTTCCGGCTGGCTGAACCACAGATCGGTGAAAGTGTCGCGATCATTGGCATGGGCTTATTGGGATTGTTGGCCGCCCAGATTGCGACTGCGGCAGGCTGCCACGCGCTGGGCATTGACATTGACCCGAGTCGGATTGCGCTCGCCTCTTCTCTTGGACTTCGAGCCGTTCGCCGCGAAGAAGCCCTGGACGCCTCTGCAGCATTCACTGCGGACCGCGGCTGTGACGTGATCCTGATCTGCGCCGATACACCCTCGAACGATCCGGTTGAACTGGCGGGAACGATCGCCCGTGACCGGGCGCGGGTTGTTGCTACAGGCGCGGTGGGACTTACGTTTCCGCGCAAGGTTTACTATGAAAAAGAGATTTCGTTTATCAATTCGCGCTCGTACGGACCCGGTCGTTATGATTTGAATTATGAAGAAGCCGGGAACGATTACCCGCCTGGCTATGTACGCTGGACGGAGGGGCGTAACTTTGAAGCCGTCGTAGACTTGATGTCTAGTGGAAAGCTAAAAGTCCAGCCGCTCATCACCCATCGCTTTCCCATTGAACAGGCTACGCAGGCATATGAGGTTATTACGGGGAAGACCAGGGAAAATTTTCTTGGAGTTTTACTTACCTATCCTGAAGAAAAGATGAAAGAAGAAAGAAGAATTGTCTTTCCTTCCATCGTCAATCGTCAACACTTGCACCGCACGCAAGTGCAGGTGTCGTCAATCGTCCATCGTCCATCGTCCATCGTAAATCTCGGTGTCTTGGGTGCGGGCATGTTCGCGAGCTCGGTCCTGCTTCCCGCTATTAAAAAAGCCGGTGACATTGAATTGGTTGGCATCGCCTCCTCAGGCGGATTGCACGCCGGGCATTCGGGCAAAAAATTTGGTTTCCAATATGCCACCTCGAATGATGACGAGATCATCAATGACCCGAATATCAATACGGTGGCCATTCTCACGCGCCACGATACCCACGCTGAGCTGGTCGTCAAAGCGCTGCAAGCGGGCAAACACGTCTTTGTGGAGAAACCGCTGGCGATCAACAGTGAGCAGTTGTCGGCGATCAGTACACAGTTATTGAATACTGAACACTGTATACTGCTGACTGGCTTCAACCGCAGGTTTTCCCCTCTCGCTCAATCCCTGGTCTCTTTCTTATCTCATCGCAGTGAGCCTATGCATATTCATTACCGGGTAAATGCTGGTGCTATTCCTTTGAACCATTGGACTCAGGATCCCGAGATCGGCGGCGGGCGGATCATCGGTGAAGGTTGCCACTTTGTAGACTTCATCACCTTCCTGGTCGGTGAGGCGCCCGTCTCAGTGACCGCACAGGCGCTGCCGAATGGCGGCAAATACCGCGAAGACAACGTCTCGATGACCTTCACTTTTCCGGATGGCTCGGTCGGCGTGGTAGA
>DATGYJ010000538.1:0-8243 GCA_035298105.1 Anaerolineales bacterium
CGGCAGGTCCTGATGATCTTTATCACCACCGAGAATGAAGCAGATTTGGTGCGTCGCCTCGAAACGCGCAAGACCGAGACTGCGGATTCACTTGCCCTCCGGATTGCTACAGCCCGCAAGGAACTCAAGCGTGTGGAGGCTTTCGATTATGTGATCGTGAACCGTGAGTTTCATTTAGATGAAACAGTGGACATTATCCGTGCGATCATTGAAGCGGAACATCATCGCGTAAACCCGCGAAAGGTAACTCTGTGACCCAATATCCTCCTCCTTCTAATTCTTCGACACCATCCACCGGGCAACCGCAAGAACCTCTTCCGCCTCAACAGGCCGTTCGCGTCGCTCTGCCTCAATCGGCTCCTTATATGACCTATTCCATTGTCGGCGTTACGGTTATATTTTTTATCCTGCAACTGGCAACGCAGGTTCTGGCTCGCGTAGATCTGCCGGCTGTGTTTTTCATCAAATCAAACGAACTGATCCGCGCCGGGCAGGTCTGGCGGCTTCTCACACCAGCTCTCTTACATGACACCCATTTTCCTTTCCTGCACATCTTATTTAATATGTACGCTTTATTCGTCTTTGGAACAGGCCTCGAACGTCACTTTGGGCATGGAAGGTTTTTGCTGCTTTATGTGCTCGGTGCATTTGCAGGGAACGTCCTGTCCTTTCTATTCACCGATGGAAATTCGCTGGGTGCGTCTACTGCCATCTTTGGCTTGTTGGGCGCGGAGGGAGTTTTCCTATATCAGAACCGTAAGTTGTTTGCTGGACAGTTCAGGAGCGCGATCGGGAACATTATTTTTATCGCAGCGATCAATCTGTTTATTATCGGGTCTTTACCGGGGATCGACAATTGGGGGCATATCGGCGGGTTGCTCGGCGGATTGATATTTACCTGGTTCGCGGGTCCGTTGTGGCAGTTTGAAGGTATCTACCCGGCCTATCATCTGGTGGATAAACGTCCGATACGCGAAGTGATTGTCGGCGCAGCGACGGTGGTTCTCATCTTCGGCGGGCTGGCACTATGGGGAATGGTGAGGTGAGCAGGGTAAATTGGGGATTGGTAATTCTGATTTAAAGATTTTGAACCGCCAGGACCACGAAGCGCACAAAGAAAAAATCTTTGTGCGCTTCGTGGTTTATTTTTTCTTCTGCTGAACTACGGCTTGATCTCAAACACAGCACCCGCGCTGGTGCCCTGTACCTCAGGGAAGAAGGACTCCCATGCGTGAGCAGGCAGAACACGATATTCGCCGGCCTGCACTGGGACCAGCGTATATGTCAGCACATAGGTTCCTGCAGGGAGATAATCAGCAGTAAAGAGGATACCATCATCGCGGATTTGCGGTTCGTGGAATAACCACCAGCCCCAACCCTCTGCAAAAGGATCACGGTCGTCGAATTGAACCTGCACTTCAGTGGAATCAATTCCCTGCTGGTTGGTTTTGAGATTGCGATTCAAGATCTCCATGCCCGCCGGGATATAATCCTGGACCATTACGTAGTATGAGTCATGTGGCAGGACGAGCGTCAGTTGGGCCGTGATCGGTTTATCGGAAGCAAGCTGGAGCTTGGCAAGATGCGGGCAGTCTCGACCTGAGCGGATGGTGGAGCCCGTAGGCGAAGCACGGCACTCGCTCGCCACATAAACACGATCAATTTGCATCCCCGCGTCTACTGGCTTTACGTCTTCGACCGGGCGGTTAACCTTCAATACGGCACGATAGTACAGACGACCAAGTCCATCTTCGCGCTGAACGGTAAGCAGATTCGGCCCAGTGGACGATAGATATTCGAGCGGCACTTGCGCATTCGTTGGCGTAAGGACCTGATCCCCCGAAACATCGCCGCTCGCCAGCGGACCGCCGTTAAGCATGGCGTGGAACGCGAAGTCGGCATGGAGATCGCCGAAGCCGATCATCGCTTCGTTGAGCGCCAGCATTGCCCAGGCATTTTCATAACCAAAGCCCCATAAACCATGCGCATTCTCATGCGCCGCGAGATAACGCACAGCATTGAACACAACCTGGTTCGCCGAGTCAAGCTGTGCTAATACGTACACAACGATTGACGTTGTATAAATGGGTGAACCGGTTGTAAAGATATTCTCAGGTGGGGTCTCCCAATGGACGCCGGAGGCTGTAACGATCGCGCTCGCTTCAAGATTTGAAATCAAGTCGCGCACCCGTTCATCGGCAGGGTTGACTACGTTGATGATATATGCCAGCAATGCCTTACTGGACGGACTCATGCGATCGCGTAAATTGTAAAGATTACCGATGGTCGTTTCATCAAAAGTGTTGGCATGTGCCAGTACAAATTGAATGAATGTCATCTCATCCAGTTTTGCGCCGCTTGTATCATTTGTAATCTCGAGTTTCAACCCGCTCAAATAGGTGCCAGCGCGTTGAAGTGCATTTTCATCCACGTTCATGCCAATCTCGTGCGTCTGCAACAGACCAAAGAATATGTACGCGGAAATATATGGATCGCTCTTTTCGTTCTTACCCCACCAACTCCAGCCGCCATCCTCATTCTGTAGACTTAATAACCTGCTGACGCCGGTGGTGACATTCGCGGTGACGCGCTCTGAGAGGGCAGGATCGTTCAAGCCTGCCCCATTGAGAACGCGGTAGACTTCAAGGTTTGGCAGGAGGTAAGACAGGGTTGATTCTGCGCTCGTCGCATAATCGGGGACATCCATCGCTTGCAACGCAGATAACAAACTGCCAGCCAGCGAAGGGCTGAGTTCTACCTCCAGGCTGCCGCCGCTCGGACTGAATGTGCGGGGGAGCGAGATCACTTCCTGCTGAGCCGTCGCACCGCGCAATACTCCCCCAGTGACGAAGGCTTGCGGAGAGGTATATTGCAGAATAGGCAGTTGCCCCCAAACCGGGCGGGCTGAATCCTGTAAGGAAGGCGTGCCCGTCGTTGTCACGGAGAAGACCAAATCGGCAGCTTTCTCTGATCCTGCCTTACCCCACCATTCCACACGGGCACGTCCATTGGCGGGAATGTCCACTTGCTGTGTAATCTGGTCAGGATCGTCAAGCGTGAAGCCTTGTCCTTGCAGATCGACGCTGGCATTTAATGGATCGGGCGTGTTGTTATTGAGTATGGCCGCCATCAGAACATGATCGCCGCTAACCAAGAATCTTGGTGTCACCGGCCGGATTAGCAGTGGCTTCGTCGCCACAATCTGTGTTTCTGCCTGCCCTACTCTGGTGTCAACAGTCAATCCGCGCACATCCACTTTCCACGTCGTAAGCGAATCGGGCAAGGTCATCGTCACTTGACCATGCCCTTCAGAGTTTGTGATCAGCGAGGGATTCCAATAGGCAGTATCAGGAAACTTTTCTCTGATAACAATGGGAGCTCCACCGCCCCCGCCGCCTAATCCGCCTGGTTGGCTGGCGTTGCGTCCACTATAGGCGGCGAGCGAGAGTCCCGTTTCGATGCCAAGAGGTTGGTTACTGTAGAACGCGGGCAAAATATCTTCTGAGTTTGGGTTCGCCAATGCAAGTGTAGCCAAGTCAACAACCGATAGCGAGAACTCTCCTTCAACTGGCTGACCCGTGCTATCAGTCACCTGCACATCAAACGTGACATTATCGCGTGGCCCGGCTTTGGCAGGGTTTGGGGAAACCTGCACGTTTAGTTTTTGACTTTCAGGAGTAACCGGGATATTCACCAGCCCATATCTGAAGTCGTTGCCTTGTCCCAGCACGGTGACGCTTACATAGACATTCGGCGCGTCCTCTTCTGTGAGCGGCAAGATATATTCTTTTCCACTGCCGCTCAAAGCCACGACCTCCGCTTTCGAGACCAAACCGCGTTCAACGGTCACAAGCGCCAGTGAATTGACTGCAAACGGGTTCGGGATAAAGATTTTCGCATTGTCGCCAGCACTATACGAATCACGGTCTGCCGTCAATTCAAACCTTTGATCGGGCAAATCAGGCCAGGCTGCGCTCCCGGCGCCGCTGACCCAAATTAATGTTTGGGTGTGTGCACCACCACCCGAAACGTCGAGCATATAGGTCCCTGCGGTGGGCGGGACAAAGGAAAGCCGTGCCTTGCCATCAGACCCAGTGACCAGATCGCTGCTGCTGACAGGCATAGTCACGGGTGTATAGGTTGGGAACCCCGTACTGTCTGTTTTCTTTTCCCAACGCATCTGTTTGAATTCGGCGCTGAGCTTTTGCTCTCCCGAGGCGTTCTGCGCCCAATCCACCGTATACACTTCAAAACCAATGGCTGAATCGGCGTGACCGATCCATTGATCGGGGCGCAATCCGATGTAAAAGTCCGCCGGATGGACATGCATCTCAGTGCGCGCACTGACCGGCTCCCCCGATTCATCTTGCGCCGTCACCTCCAAAGTGACAATTTGTCCCGCCTCAGATTGAGGGATGGCTGGCAGCTCAATGGACAGGGTCCCCTGCGGGGTCGTCTGACCGGTTCCTTGCTTAATCAGATCTCCAAAATAATCAGAGCCGAGTCCACCTGGAGCATGGAATACATCCAGCCACGAAGTGTCCAATACACCGGTCTGATAATTTGGCAAATAGAACCGTTCAGGCTTTGCGTAAAGCGCCCAATGCACTTCCACATCACTGGCAGGCGCGTCAAAGAAATAACGTGCAGTCACCGTTGCCTGAGCAGCATCACCGAATTTAACTTCAGCGGTTGAAAAATCCACATTCAGATTGATCTCAGGCTTGCGATATTCTGCGACCTGGAACGAAAGGTAGAAGTTGAGCGGGTTGTTCTCGAACGTGTAATATCCAGGCACGGCATCTGGCGGCAGCGTAAATTCGCCATTAAATGTGCCATACGGGGAGAGCTGCATGTCAAAGTTCGACAGCTGGACTCCGTTTGTATCCCGCAGGATAAGTGGAATGGTATTGGCCGCCGGTAGTTCATATCGTCCGTTGAACGCCTGGCGTGCCACACCGCGGAAATAGACTATTTGACCAGGCCGGTAAATAGGACGATCTGTATACATGTAAATTTGAGTGTGCGGAGGCTGCATTTGCTGTGAATAACCGAAATCCCAGGCGTTGATCCCCCATCTCCAGTCACTCACAGCCAGCGCGAAATTTTCATCTCCCGGCTGCCCCAGCATTGCGAACACTTGATCAGTATGTTCAGGGATCGCCCCTTTCCATAAACCATCTTGATCTGTTGTCCCGGAAGCAAGCGGATTCCCCGCCTTGTCATAAATCGTGACCGGCGCGTTTGCAATTGGTGTTTGTGAAGGCAAGTCGACTGCCCAAACAAGCCCGTCCGTTGCACCCAGCTTAAAAGTCAGATTCACCTGGCTGGATGCCACCAAATAAATATTCTTTGAAGCAGATTGAATTTGCGGCGAGGATACCTGAACATAATACAGACCCGGCAAAAGTTGGGTATTCTGTTGAGCTAGTCCAATTTTCACGTCGGTTGTCCCACCAGGCATAAGATTGAACGTCTTGGAATAAGTAATCGGGTTGGCCGGAGCATAGGCCTGCTGGTTGTCATAAGAACTCTGCAGTGCGAAGAAATCTTGCAGGGTGAGAGGCGCAACCGTTGCGTTTGTGTTCTGGATGTTCACAGCATTGGCATTCAACACAGCTTCATCGGGCCTTACGAAGATAACGTTTGAACTGTACGCCAGCACATTCAATGTGGATGGCAACGGCGGCGCATGGACATTCAAAGCAAAGGTGTCTCCGAGCGATTGCCCCCAGCGATCTCTGAGGCGCGCGTCTAAATCAATCTCATAATTCGTATCGGGAATAAAATCGCCATAGATCGTCAGGGTTAAGCCATCCTCAGACGCTTCAGCCTGCAGGTTATCCACCTCTGGAGTGACCGTTACCAGGTTATCATAATTGGTTTCGACAAGAGGCGAATTAAACGTAAAGGTTGTAGATCCCAAATCTGTCTTCGTACCGCTCACGGCAAAGTTATCAAAGGTATTGAACACGGCGCCATAATCTGCGCCGAGAATTAATCCACCCATGGATTGGGCAGTCGCGCCGAGGTTAAGAATATAACCAACGTTGCGTTTCAAAAGTCCATCGGGCACAAACGTCATTTCCGTTTTATCTTCATTCCACGAAAATTCTCCAGTTAAGGCGCCTTCCGTACCGCTAAACAAGAAGCTCGATTGAACACTCTCAGTATTCATCGGCTGATTGAATGTCATTTTTATTTCCGGATTAAGCGGAAGCAATTCCATCACCGACGGTTCCAGCTTGACAACACGCGGCTTGGATGTGGTGAACTTCCAGGCAGGTCGTTCGCTTCCCTCCAGGCCGACACCTGTTACCGTTTTCAATTCCGGATTCAAGCTGACAATATATTCCGTACCCCCGGTCATCCCGAGGCTGGGATAAAAGATATACGTACTGGTGTTGATCCACTCCCCGCGTCCCTTCACCGGCGGCTGGATGCTGAATGCTGAGGGCTGGGCAGGAGACTCAGCGCCTAATGAAACGACCGGCTGATTGAAGGAGACTGCAATTGCCGCCTCAACGTTGACATCCTCTGCATCGGGCTTTGGCAAAAAGTTTGTCGCCCGCAGATAATCTGCAACCGTGAATGAAAGCTCAATCGGTGCAGGTATCCCAAATCCATTCGCGGATTGAAGAGAACTCGCGAGGGAAACATTCAATGTGTTATTTGGTTGATATGGTTGGGTGGGAGTGAATACCAGCGTCGCGTCGTCATTCCACGTAAATGTCCCCGCGGGCAAGCCCGTCAAGGCAGATTCTGCCGAAGATTTGTTGACAGGCTCGTTAAAGTAAAAGGTGATGGGAGATTGATGCCCGATCACACTCCCCAGCGGAGGGTCGGTCTCGACCAGCGCGGGAGGTAAAGACTGCTGAAACGAGGTGGGAGTTGGGATGGCAGGCGTGGGTGTGCCAAGTATGGGGATTGGCAGGCCCGTGCAAGACGTGAGGATTAATGCAAGGAGCAGGGCGCAATTCAGGGTGAGAGCGACGCGGCGTTTCATGATAGTTCCTCAACAAGGTTCACTTTATAAATTTATTATACACGTGTTGCTTATGTGATTGGAAGCAGAGCAGACAGGAAGCAACCTCCTTGCAATGATGAACAATATGGCCTCACAACATCATGCATGCTGAGGGTATAGGGATGTGTTTCTCTTCCTGAACGCCTATAACTCGCTCTGCTCTCGGTATTCTTTCGGTTTGTCTATTAGCTGGCTATAGAGTGCCTATATGGTGGCTATATCCTGGCTATATCCTCCCTATAGGCTCCCGCCGGTAGTCTTTTGCTGTTCCCTCACAGGTCACCTTTCCCGGCTTTGTGGACTTCCTCTTGCTTCTATTGTGTTTTCGCCAGTTGGACTATCCCCTTAATCAAGAATAGACCTCCCGGCCGGTTGGTGTTCAGGACACCAAACCGGACTGGGAGGTCTATTCTGCCTTTTGTCGGCCCCTTTTTGAGTTTCGGGGCCAGTAATGCTTGTTCTTACTGGCTTGCGCCTGCTGCAGCGTCAACAGCTTGCTTGATATCGTCATAAGAAGCGATCTTGCCCGGCTGACCGGCCGGCTTCCCATTTACAAAGACACTTGGCGTGCCGTTGACTCCCATTTTCACACCTTTATCGAAGTCAGCCTGGATATCTGCTTTGTATTTGTTTGCACCAAAGCAGTTGTTGAAGGCATTTATATCCAGTCCGATGCTCTCAGCCATCGCCTGCAAGCGGCGGTTGCTCAGGTTGCCCTGGTTTTCACCGTTCCAGTTGGCATAAAGCGTATTGTGCATCTCCCAGAACTTGCCCTGCTCATTCGCGCACATGGAGGCGTTGGCGGCCTGATCCGATTCTCCCCCGTTCCCCGCGCCGCTCCCATCTATAAACGGATAATTGTGGAACACATAATGTGCTTTTCCGGTTTTAACCAGATTTTCAATCACAAGAGGTTCTATGCTTTGCGTAAAGAGCTGGCAGGCAGGACATTGAAAATCCTCAAACACATCAATTGTCACAGGCGCCTTCGCATCGCCCAGACTTAATCCATTGGCGTTGGGCAGGGCGGCCGGAGTGACCGTAATAATTGCGCCGGGGGCCTTGATCTGCTGCCAAACGACTGCGAAAACCAAAAGAGCAACGCCAAGCACAATCACGCCAATTACAGTTAACCGCTGACGTTGCTGTTGGCGCTGTAATTGTGCGCGGCGCTCCTGACGTTTGCTTACCTTTTCTGGGCTCATAGAATTTTCCT
>DATGYJ010000539.1:0-3775 GCA_035298105.1 Anaerolineales bacterium
GAGGTGTGATCGGTTGGGGGTATGTGGAAGCTTCACCTGAGAATGTCGCTTATTTGTGCCAGCCGGAGCGGGTGAATTATTTTATTTACCGCGACCCGCGTGATCTGCTTGTCTCACAAGTTTTCTTCGCGACCGATATGCACGAAGAACATGGCATGCATGAGTATTACCAATCCCTGCCTGATTTTGGAGAGCGCCTGAAAGTTGCCATTACCGGGATTGACCTCGCCGGGTTATATATGGTCGGTGTGAAGCAAAGATATGCAGGTGTGTTTCAGTGGCTGGAGCAGGAGCATGTGATGTGTATCCGCTTCGAAGATTTAATCCACAACCGGGAGGCCACACTGGATGCCATGCTCGATGAAATAGAGAGTACGGGTTACAAAATCCCAACGCCACGCCAGAAAGCCCTCTCTATTCTGGCAGAGGCCATCCAGCCGGACAAGAGTCACACCTTCCGCTCGGGGAAGACAGGCGGTTGGCGCGAGCATTTTACCGATGAACATAAGCAGCTATTTAAAGCTGTGGCGGGGGATTTGCTGGTGCGATTGGGATATGAGAAAAGTAACGATTGGTAACCTCGAGACATGGGATTCGTAAATTGGGGATTGGGCTCGATCCTTGCCGAGAGGCTTTGCTTGCATCCTGAGACGCCAGAATTCAATCCAAGCTTCCCTGAAGCAATCCTCAAGAACTAGACCCCTTTCATCAGGTAACTAAATATCCCGGTACCTGACCTCATCCCGAAGAGGGTGGTGGGTTGGCAGCGGGTATCGTATGATCCTGCGATGCGTGCCTCACAAGACCTGATGATGACCAACTCAGTCAGATCGACCTCTGCGCGGGGTCGGCATTTCATGAGCGCGGTACGATATCTGGCCGGCAAGGCTTTGATCATTGGGATCGCGATCTTCAGCGGGGTTTTTATTACTGTACTGATCGTGAACCAGACCTTCGGCAGATTTTCCATAGATGCATCCCCATTTGAATTAAGACTTTTATCGCAAATAGATCTCTTCATTCAAATCAATGTCTATAACGGGACCATTAGCAGGGATGCCCACGGTGTGCCGGACCAAAAAGAAGTGGAGGCCCTGACTGAACAATTGCGGGACGAAGCAGGCTTAAATCTTCCGTTTTTGCCGCGCTATTTACTTTGGACAAAAAAGGCTCTGACCTTTGACTGGGGCAGACTGACGGTGACCAGGGTCGCAGAAGCAGGGGCGTTTGGAGAAAAAGTCAATTCTGGCACTCGCACGATCGTACTGCAATTCCTTCCGAACACGCTTTTATTGGTGGGAACCGCTTACCTGCTGGTATTTCTAATTGGCATGCCGTTATCGTTGTACCTGGCGAGAAATTATGGCAACTGGCTGGATAGGTTCCTGGCATTCCTTTCCCCGATCTCATCGGTGCCGAGTTGGGTCTTTGCCCTCTTGTTGATCACGATCTTCGCTGTTCAGCTACACTGGCTCCCGGCGGGGAAGATGTTTGATTTTCATGCTCCTGAGAATCCGATCCAGTATGCACTGGAGCTCGCCAGGCACATGGTACTGCCCGTCATTGCCATCGTGCTCAGCCTGCTTTTTCAGATCATCTATACCTGGCGTACGTTTTTTATCATCTATTCAGAGGAAGATTATGTTGAGCTGGCGCGTGCGAAGGGGCTGCCCGACAAAACGCTGGAGCAGCAGCATATCTTGAAGCCGGCGCTTCCTTATGTGCTCACAAGTTTTGCGACCACGCTGATCGGTTTCTGGCAGCTGACAGTGGTTCTGGAGAAAGTCTTCCAGTGGCCGGGTATGGGTTGGCTGTATATCGAAGTCCTGCCAAGCTATTGGAAAGACGCCCCAAAAGTTGGGGATCTCATGATCGTGATTCAGATCGTGGTCACGTTTGCGTATATACTGGGCATCCTGGTGTTTATCCTTGACATTGTTTACGTAATCGTTGACCCGCGCATTCATCTTACTTCGGCGAACGATACGAGACGCGGCAGGACGAAAGTTGCCGGTTGGAGTTTGCCTCGCAAAGCCCTGATGAGAAGAAAAAGCCCGGGTCTGGTGCAACCGGCCAAGGGTCTCGATATGAAGCGTCCATTCTCATGGGATCGTTTTTTGAGCGGCGGCCGGGAAGCCATGCGTAATCTATATGCGCGGAGCCATTTGTTCTTCCAGGAATTGCGCAGGTATCCATCTGCCCTCCTCGGCCTGGCGGTCATTGCCGTGCTGCTCACAGGTTCGATCTATGCCGTGACTGCGCTTCCTTATGAACAATATGGCAGGGACTATGATGAGAATCGGGTGACGGGTCGCAACCTTCTTCCCCGGGTGGCAGCTCCGGAGTGGTTGAATATATTCAGCGCCACGCCGCGCCTTTCAAGACTCGTCCTTGACGAGAATAGTCCGGAAGTCAGCACGTCGATTCAAAGGCTGGAAAGTGGCTGGTTGGAAAAAACGACGACATTCAAAATTGAATATCCCTACAAAGATATCCCGAGCGATATCTTTCTATATCTTGATCCGCAATATGCGCAGAAAATTCCATTTGTCTCGCTGGTCTGGACCACACCGGATGGCAGGCTCATTCAACTGAAAGCAAAATCGGTGAGTGGAGATCTCAATTATGATTTTGCCTCGGGCATCCCGGTCACAGCCTTGCTCAATAAAAATCCCAAATGGAAAAACTGGTTCATTCCAGGCGGCCAGTACCCAACGCCTGCTTATAAATTGTTATTTGCCAGGCCGGGGATGGCCCAAGCTATTCCGCAAACAGGGACTTATCGACTGGAAGTAAAAAGCCTGTTCTTCGAAGAGGGCAGTGATCTTCATGCCCAGCTCGTGATCCTGGGAGGCGTGTATGGCCTGGCAGGCACCGATTACTGGCGTCGTGATTTGATCGTGCCTCTGCTTTGGGGAATGCCTTTTACCCTGATTATTGGTTTTCTGGGAACACTGGTCACGACCTTGATTGCCCTGTTATTGCCCGCGATCGGTGTATGGTTTGGCGGCTGGCTGGATAGTTTGATCCAGCGCCTGACTGAAGTCAATATGGTGTTACCGGGTCTGGCAATTGTCGTTCTGATCAATGCAATTTATGGCGTCCATATCTGGATATTATTAGCCATTGTTGTGCTGCTGAATGCATTGGGAGCCCCCATTAAGACCTTTCGTTCGGCGCTGTTGCAGGCGAAGGAAGCGCCCTATATTGAAATGGCACGTTCCTATGGGGCCAGTAACCTGAGGATCATCACCCAATATCTGGTGCCGCGCATCCTGCCGGTGCTGATCCCGCAATTGGTGGCCCAGGTACCCAGCTTTATCTTTCTCGAAGCGACCCTGGGTTTTTTCAATATCAAATCCGACTACCCCTCCTGGGGGCGGATCATCTACGAAGGGTTGGCGCGGGGCGCACTGTACGGTTCGCCCTTCTGGGTACTGGAACCCATCTCTCTGCTCTTGTTGACCGGCTTCGCTTTCGCTATGCTGGGCGCGGCGCTGGAGCGTATCCTTAATCCACGCATTATGACTGATCTGCCTGTCACCGGGGGCAAAACAAAATCGCAGGCAGAGCGTCAACAAAGAAAGGGAATGCAATCAAAGTTCGACACGCGAGTCGTTGTGAGTCTGGCGCTAGGCTTGCTCTTGATCGCAATTTTGATCCCATTGATCCGAGGCAAGACCTTTGCCGGCGATCCGCCCGGAAAATCGAATACAAGGATCAAGCAACCTTCCACGGTTGTCACCAATAGGCCTTATCTCACCACCCCTTCTGC
>DATGYJ010000540.1:0-7222 GCA_035298105.1 Anaerolineales bacterium
GCGCTCATCATTTCGCCAGTGGCGTAGTAATAAGAAGTGAAGTAATCAACGCCGAACAATGCCAGCGCAGCGAGAAGACCAATCTGCCCCGCACCATGGATGTGCGCATCCTCCTGACTTTCACGGGGTGCGGCACGTAAGGCGATGACAACAATGACAATTAAGATGGCAATGGAGAAAAACATTTCTATAACCTGTTATGCGCTCTCAAATGCCTGTTCGAGTAACTCAAGCAAATAGAGCAGATGTTTACGAGTGGAAGGGTTGAAACGCGTATCCTGGCTGACTTTCACTTCCTCCTGCCGGACGGCGCGCACGACAAAAGCAGGCACGAACATGATTCGTCCTGAAGGAATGACTTCGAAATTTGAGATATCGATCTTCAATTTCTGATCATCAAAATAGGGCAGGCTAAGACGCAGCCCCCGGTTCAGACTCCCCGCTGAGGCGCGTTCCTTGATCCGGCAGATGATTTCCTGCACCTGGTAAATTGCCAGCGCACGGCCCTGATTGACGAGTTGCCCCAACATGCCATAGCGTTTTTTGGTGTATTCATCGTCGACGGAAATGTAGGGGGCGAGTGCGACTGCAAGGAACAGCACTTCCATGAATCTCTGCATTGATTTGAGGTGGGCATTCGCCTCATCCAGAGACTTGACCAGCATCTTGCCGTTCCCGTTGAAAGCCACCCACTGTGGCAGGAAAAATTTGCGGGCATAAGGAACGAAAGGTACGAGCAAATCGCCGCGCCCCTCTTCGGTTTTGCCTTCTTCCGTAATCGCGTCCGTTGTGGCTGTGATGGCGGACTCGGGCTCCAGCTCATCCGCCTCAGGAATCGAAGGGATCGTTTCCTCCTCATCCGCCAGTCTGTATGCCACATTCCGCCCGGCAGGCAGCATTTGATAGACCATATGCATGACTGTGGCGTGCCGCAGTAGACCGGCCGCGACAGATAATCCCCGGTCAGGAGACTGCTCCAGCCCGGTGAAGGCGTGCCGCAATTCCTTGTAGAGTTCCATCTTGCGGAACCGGTTTATGAAACTGCCCGCGGAACGCGTGCGTTGATTTTGTGGGATGGTTACGACCGCGGCCTGGTCGACGTTTTCCAACGTGCAGACTACACGGTCGGGGAGTGAAAAACCAACTTGCGGATCGCCGCCAACAATTGCCTCGGCAATCTGCTTTCCCTGTGTTTCCAGAAAACGCTGGATGATTGCAGGCTGGGCGGAAAATAAAGATTGCTGACGCGCATAATCTTCCGCCAGTCGCTCTGCTAAAAATCTTGGATTTGTTTCTAACATTCTTAACCTTTAGGAATTATTGAAAGAATTGATTGCAAAACGATTTAGGATAAAGAGAACCGATTGGCGCACTGATCCGTCCCACCTCGCGAACACAAGCATCTATTACTTCCCGGTGCGATACAGTTTCATAAGTCAGTGAGAAAATAACAGGCAGCATTGAAAACTCGAAAAAATTGTGATCGGAATGGATTAACTGAATAAGCTGTTCCAAACCCAAATGAGCCAGGCCTCACCGATCACGGATAGGATCAGCAGGGTCGTTTGTGCCCAATCCTGTGATAAGGATGTAATCCGGATTTGCAGAAGCGAAGAACCGACAATAATCCCAAGTGAGCCCAGCCACATCATGATTTGAGGAAGCCAATTTGAACGGGTCGGGTTTTGAGGAATTAAGCCAGAAAGGATATACACGGGCATATTTAAGTCCGCTTGCAGGATTTGGCTTAGAGGTCGGTGCAAGAGCCCAGCGCGTTGTTCTGCAAAGCACACGATCGTGTCACCAGACTGATAATTGTGTTTCACGACATCCACCCAGTTCGTTCCAATTTCGACTTTTGCTTCTGCGCATACTCTTCCATCGCGTATCAATGCGGACATCGTGACCAGTCCTCGCCGAACGCTGGGTTCTTGTGAGAGATCTTTGCACAGACTGATGAGTTGAATGGGCATGCCTGTTGTCGTGGCAAGTTTCCAGATCTGCTTCATGCCGAGCGCGTAATCTGAATCGGCGGGAATCAGTGTGATTAAACGACCAGCAAGCTTCGGCGGATTGTTGACGGTTTGAAGCGCTGGTATCACGGATTGCGCGCCGGTTTGGTATTTCAATAAGGCAGGGGGGATATCCAGTTTGTTCATGTCACCTCACAGATGATTGCATCTTAACCAGCGGGCATAAAACGGTGACAAAGAATTTGGATAAGCCTATAAAAAAAAAATAAAAACGCCCCGGTTTTGGGGCGATTAAGAAAAATGTCACTGGCGATTTAGTGACATTTATTAGGTCATTGCGTATAAGCTCCCAACGCCGGGGAGGGCGTTGAAGTTACAAGGTATTCACCGCCGAGGATGGCGTCGTGAGCTTGCTATTCATCCGCGATAAAACGATACCCAATGCCAGGCTCGGTCAGGATGTGCTGCGGGCGTTCAGGATCATCTTCAAGTTTCTTGCGTAATTGGCGCATATAGACGCGCAGGTATTCGGTGTGATCGGCATCGGCTTCTCCCCAGACGTGTGTGAGAATACTTTGATGCGTCAGCACACGTCCGTGATTAGCAGCGAGATAAGCAAGCAGTTTATACTCTGTGGCGGTAAGTTTGACTTCTTCCTCGCCGCGCTTCACAACATGCCAGGCAAGATCAATGGTAACCGCTCCGGCCTTAACCACTTTGGTTTGCGCGCCCTGCTCGCCCTTCCTGTTAGCATAGTGACGCAGCGCCACGCGCACGCGCGCCAGGAGTTCCTCAATGCCAAATGGCTTGGTGAGGTAGTCATCCGCACCCATATCGAGAGCCGCCACTTTGTCACGTTCACTGTCGCGGACGGAGAGAATGATGATCGGGATCTGCGTCCATTCGCGCAGCCGTGTACAGACTTCCACACCATCCATGTCAGGCAAACCCAAATCGAGAATAATGAGATCCGGCTCACTGGTTGCAGCTAAAGTAAGTCCCTCTTCGCCACGGTTGGCGGTTGTGACTCTGAATTGTTTCTCGGTGAGGATGGTTCGCATAGCGCGCAGGATTTGCGGCTCATCATCGATGACGAGGATGTGCGGGGCGTTACTCATTCGGCCTCCGTATCCATTGGAAGTTGAGGAGGCTTTGCTCCATCCCACGTGAGCGGCAAAGTGAAATTGAATGCCAGACCATCAGGAAGGTTTTCAGCCCAGATGTGCCCACCATGCGCTTCGATGATTCCTTTGCAAATGGAAAGTCCAAGACCCGTACCCGTTACCCGGTCAGCAGCCGTGATACGATAGAACTTGTCGAAGATTCGTTCAAGGTGTTCGGACGGCACCTGGGGTCCCTGATTGCTGACTTGAACATGGATCACTTCATCTTCCATACGCGCCCGAATGCGGATGACTGTATTGGCAGGTGCATACTTCAAACTGTTGCTGATCAAATTCGTGAAGACCTGCTCCATCTGCACATAATCCAGCGGGAGAAGAGGCAGACTCTCGGGCACATCAATTTCAAGTTTATGCTCTACGGTCAGATGCTTCATACGTGCAAGCACGCTTCCTACGATCTCAGACAAAATGTTCCATTCACGTTTTGGCTTGAGCGCGCCCGACTCGATCCGCGACATATCGAGCAAATTCCCAACCAGCATGTTCAAATGGTCAGCCTCGTCGTCAATCGCCGCGATTAAGTCGGTGCGGGCGGGTGAATCCCAATTCACTTCCTTACCACGCAAACTGGAGGCTGCGGCTTTGATGGTGGAAAGCGGCGTGCGCAGTTCATGTGAGACCGAAGATAAAATGGCAGACTTCAACCGGTCGCTCTCTTCGAGGACCTGTGCGCGGGATTCTGCCTGGGTGAGCCAGGCGCGTTCGAGTGCCAGGGCACCCTGACTGGCGAAGGTTTGGAAGAGACGCTTCTCACTGGGTGAGATGGCCGGCGCCTCCCGCCAAAGCCGGATCTCCCCGAGCACGCCACGCGCCGCTTCAATCGGCACGATCAATTCGGGCGGCCGCGTTGGTGAGTTGATCTCAGGCAGGCGATAAGCAAAAGGCTGCCCGCCTGTAACATTGAGCTCAACATACTCACTCTCTGCAACTGCATGGACTTGTTTGGCAAGGATCTGGGCGATCGCGCGGTCATCATGTAGACCTGTCAACGCGGTGCTGAGCTCATAAAGCTGTGTGGCTTCGCGTTCACGGGCTGTGGCCGCAGCCAGACCTGCCTGGGCGCGTCCGACCAATTGACTAATAACGACTGCCACGATGAGAAAGACAACCAGAATGACGACATCGGTAGGCCGGTGCACGGTAAGTGTGTAATAGGGCTGGATGAAAAAATAATTGAGGATGAGAAATGTGATCAACGCACTGGTAATGCCGGGACCAAGCCCCCATAGGGCAGTGATCATGCCGAGAGGTATTAGATACAGCAAAGCAACCAGCGTGGTGTCGAGCGCACCGCGCAGCACAACGAATATTGCCGTGATGGCTGCAATGAGCAAAAAAGCGAGCAAATATTGCCAGAGGCGGGCCAGAAAAGAAGAACTCTGCATGTTTGCAGTGTTCATTATACCTTTTCGGTCCGTTGGGTTTTCAATCCAACAGGTCTTTATATTTTCTTGACTTTTTTCTCAGCCTTCTTGCTCCCTTTTTGACTGCCACTTGCATACACTAAGGTCGAACGGAGGCTCTAACTATGAACGATTTACTCTATCTCGGACTTAACGTACTTTTTTTCGCCCTCACGTATGGATTTATCACCGTCTGTGAGCGGCTGATGGCGGACAAATCATGAACGTGTTGTATGTCATCACAGGCGTTATTACGCTGATCCTCTTTGTTTACCTTGTTCTGGCATTACTTAAACCGGAGTGGTTCGGATGAATCTCTACAGTTGGCTTCAAATTATTTTATATCTCGTCGTTTTACTGGCACTGGCAAAACCCGTGGGCAATTATATGGCACGTGTCTATCAGGGCGAGCGCACCTTTCTTGACCGTGTGCTGGGTCCCGTGGAACGACTCGTTTATCGCCTCTCAGGCGTCAAGCCCGACGAGGATATGAACTGGAAGACCTACGCCATCGCTGTGATGCTCTTCAATGTGCTTGGCTTGATTGTGGTGTATCTCTTGCAGAGACTGCAGGGCCTATTACCGCTTAACCCACAAGGCTTGGGCGCGGTGACTCCTGATTCATCGTGGAACACGGCAACCAGCTTTGCAACCAACACGAACTGGCAGGGATACGGCGGCGAAGTGACAATGAGTTATCTCTCGCAGATGCTAGGCTTAACGGTGCAGAACTTCGCCTCCGCAGCAACGGGCATGGCTGTATTGATCGCACTAATCCGCGGCATCGTCCGTCACACGGCAAAGGGCATCGGAAACTTCTGGGTGGATTTGACCCGCACGACCCTCTATATTTTGATTCCGCTCGCTCTTGTGGTAGCTCTCGCGCTTGTCTCACAAGGTGTCGTGCAAACATTCACTCCGTATCAGACTGTAACATTGCTCCAACCAACTACCGATGCCCATGGTCAGGCTGTGACGGAGCAGGTACTGGCAGTGGGTCCTGCCGCTTCACAAGTTGCTATCAAACAACTTGGCACGAACGGCGGTGGATTCTTTAACGTCAACTCCGCGCATCCGTTTGAGAACGCAACGCCATTCTCGAACTTCGTTGAGATGTTATCGATCCTCGTTATCTCAGGCGCATTGTGCTACACCTTCGGAGTGATGGTGGGAGATACTCGCCAGGGCTGGGCGGTGCTTGCCGCCATGACAATCATCATGGTGGCGTTTCTGGCGTTGGCAGTCTGGTCGGAACAGGGCGGCAATCCGCTCTTCACAAAGATGGGCGTAGATCAAACCCAAACCAATATCAATCCGGGTGGCAACATGGAAGGCAAGGAAACCCGCTTCGGAATTGTCAACTCAGCGATCTGGGCGACGGTTACCACTTCCGCTTCCAACGGCTCGGTCAACTCGATGCATGATTCCTTTATGCCATTGGGAGGGCTCGTGCCTCTCTTCATGATTCAGTTGGGCGAGATCATTTTCGGCGGCGCCGGTTCTGGATTGTATGGCATGTTAGCCTTTGTCATTGTCGCGGTGTTCGTGGCAGGGCTAATGGTGGGACGCACGCCTGAATACCTGGGCAAGAAGATCGAAGCCTATGAAATGAAAATGGCTTCTCTCATGCTACTGATTCCAATTGTCTTGGCAAAAGTTGGTACAGCGATTGCAGTAGTGGCTCCAGCAGGTCTGGCTACGATTTGGAATACCGGCGGTCCGCATGGCTTCAGTGAAGTGCTATATGCATTCTCTTCCGCCGCGAACAACAACGGCTCAGCTTTTGCTGGACTTGGAGCGAATACACCTTTCTACAATACCGCTCTTGGTATCTGTATGTTCTTCGCGCGTTACTGGCTGGTTGTTCCTGCCCTGGCGATCGCGGGCTCGCTTGTCCGCAAGAAGAAAGTTCCGGCCAGTAGTGGAACTTTGCCCACACATACCCCATTGTTTGTTGCCTGGCTGATCGGTGTCATCATGATCGTCGGTGCGCTGAGCTTCATCCCCGCGCTGGCCTTGGGGCCAATCGTCGAGCATTTGATGGTCTTTGCCCCGTGATGTCATTGCGAGGGCGGTGTACTTCCGCCCGAAGCAATCTCCTGGCAAATTGAGGATTGCTTCTCGAAGACGCGCAATGACGAAAAAGGAATTATGAATACTCAAACGAAAAAACAAACCACGTATAGCCCCGAGATTTACCAACGTGCGATCGCGGACTCTTTTATCAAACTCAACCCGCGCGGGATGGTGCGTAACCCCGTGATGTTCGTTGTGGAGGTTGGCAGCGTGCTGACAACCGCGTTGTGGATCCAAGGCTTGCTTGGTCAAGGTGAAGCGCGGACGGGATTTATCGGCGCGATTGCACTTTGGCTGTGGTTCACTGTCTTGTTTGCGAACTTCTCCGAAGCTGTGGCAGAGGGACGCGGCAAGGCACAGGCTGAGTCGCTGCGTAAGGCACGCCAGGATACGCCTGCCAAAAAACTACACGGACCTGCGGATGATGTGCAAACCGCATTGTCGAAAACCGACGTTGTCTCATCCACTTCACTTCGCAAAGGCGATTTATATCTTGTCGAAGCTGGAGATATTCTCCCTGCGGACGGCGAGATCGTGACTGGGATCGCTTCGGTAGATGAGAGCGCTATTACAGGCGAATCGGCTC
>DATGYJ010000541.1:0-3330 GCA_035298105.1 Anaerolineales bacterium
GATTAACCAATAGAAGAGTATCAGGAGGCGCGAATTGAAATCCGGAGCCAGAAAAAAGCCTAGGCTTGTTCCCAGCAGAATGAGCCAGTTCCATATTTGACCCAATCCGAGCTCGTACCTGGATTGCAGGATGTCTTTCCATAGGAGCACCCACAGTCCGGGGCGCGCTGGCAAACGAATAGGATCGCGGCCAATACCGAGACGCTCTCGCTGCTTTATCTCACGTGCCAGGTCAACCATCCCATACTGTTGCACAACTGCAAGCTTTTCTCTTTGGGTACTCTCCTGGGCGGCGCGACTCAAGTTGAGGTCCCTGCTGGCAATTGCCAGGGACAGCAGACCGACTACGGCTATCCCAAGTGCGACAAGCACCCCGCTTATCCAGGCGTGGATGGAAAATGCTGCCTGGAGGGGATAATGCAGAGGCCACAGAACCACATACCAGACAGGTGTAAACAGTTCAACCAAGGCTGGGGCTTTTAGGCCCCTTATCAGGCCGCCCGCCCCCAATAGAATCCCGATCAGAACCAGATGGGGTAACCAGCGCCACTCGCGGTTGCCCTGTAAGCGCAGTGCACCCAGTGCCCACAGCAGAGCGAGCAACCCTACCTGGAGCGGAAAAAACACGCTCAATGCGCGAAAGCCTGATACAACATATTGAAACACATCGGAGGATGAGATTTCCCCCCCTAATTGAGGCTCGACCAATGCGAAACCGAAGATCACGCCAATCGCCCAAAACGGCCACGCCTGGCTGAACCAGTCACCCAGAAACCAGCTCAAAGCGACGATATTCCGTTTGACCGGTGTTTGGCAGATCAAATAGGCATCCTCTTCCGAGAAGATAAATGGACTGCGGCGCGAAACCTGCCAAAGCTGATAGATGAACCAGATCACAAATATAAGCAGACTGATTTGAGCGGCAATCTGATTGACAGAACCAGGGCCGAGCGCGGTGAGCATAGTCGCCGTGCCGCCCGCTGCCAATGACAGCATCGCAAATGCCCAAATGCTCATGAAGACAGAGGCGTAGATCAGGTAAATACGATGCCTGAGCGAGTGATCGTGGGGATCATACCCGATCAGCGCTAACCAGAAAGACAGCTTTTGCGCGATCTGACGCGAGCGCACCATCCAGACAGGTTTCATATGTCTCCTACGTACCCGTTTTGGATTTTCAAGGTGCGGTCGGCAATATCTCTGGCTATATTAGGATCATGGCTGGAAAGCAGAATACTCGCTCCGCTTTGACGCAGTTCCTTCAAACGCTTGAGCAGGAAACTGACACTTTCTATGTCCAGGGCGGAAGTGGGTTCATCCAGGAGCAGTACTTTGAAGGGTCGGATCAGCGCGATCAGCAGGCCCAATTTGAGACGCATTCCACGTGAATAGTGATGTGGATAGAGATTGCGTGCATCCCACAGACCAAATTCGCGCAATAGCGTCTCTGCCCTTTTACTGAAATCAGCGCCGACCTGGTGAGCCTGGGCGATGAAATAGAGATGCTCCCAGGCGGTCAGTTCCGTATAGAAACGCGGCACGTCGGGCACAAAAGCGAGTTGTCGTTTCGCCTCCTTCTCATCTTCATACAGGTCATGACCGTCAATCGTTATCGTGCCGGTAGTTGGTCTCAGTAACCCGCTTAGACACAGCAGCAAAGTGGTCTTTCCCGCTCCATTCGCCCCGAATAGCACTGCAATCTCACCGGAATGCAAAGTCATGTCGGTAGGCATAAGGGCCTGGAACTTGCCGTAAGAACGACTTAGTTCTCTAGCTTGCAGAGGATCCACCATAGTTTCGATGCCTTGCGTAACGGTTGTGCCAGGTGAGTCAGGGGTCCGCTCGAAATCTTGATCCTGACGAGGTATCCCCACGACTACAGTAGAAATGATTATACCCACTTTGAGATGGATTGCTCATGGATGAGCGTGAGGCAATCTGGGAATCGGCATCTGTTACTTTAGATTAGTTTCTGGTACAAAACTTGTTTACGCCGCCGTCCTCGGCGGCGATTACAGGGGAACGCCTGCGCCGGGGACGGCGCAGGGAGCACTTTTGCACCACGAACGAGAACTGACAAGCTAACGCCATTTTTCGGAATCCATTCCAGGAAGGTAGATGAACCCGAGCCTATGTTAATAAATTTTTGTCCAATTGTTAGATTTCCACATCCACAGAGAAGATCCAGTAACGCCTGCTTTGCTTCTATGTACCACATGTAACAATAGTGCCTGAGCTTTTGTGTCAAAGAATAAATGTGGCTGACTTCCCGGGTCAAGTTGTAGTTGTGTCTGGATTTGAATCCAGTCCATCCCATCCCATAGCCAGGTCTGAGGAACGTTATAAAGCGTCTTTCCAACGAAAACGAGTTGTTGGTTAATTTCATCATAGCCCATGACACCGTAGAAAGGATTTTCTGGCGAATGCACTGGATGTTGGTCTGTCCAGTTGCTCCCATTCCATGTCCATGTAGCCAATCCTTCATATAACACAATATATTGATGGTCTTGATCGTATGCCATTGTCCAGGGGATGCCCAGGGGCGCAGGAGGTGCCTCCTTGGGAGATGCTTGTGTCCAGGTATCTCCATCCCAGGTCCAGGTTTCATTAAATGCAATAATACCTCGGCTATGATTAGGGTCACGTGCCTCTCCACCAAACAAAATGACTTGCTTATGATGAGAGTCATAAACCAGGCTTACCCCACCTCGTGGTGATGGGGAAAGGGCCGGGTGTTTTTCAATCCAGTTTTGACCGTCCCAAACCCAAGTATCATTGATCAATTCAGGCAATTGGGATGGACTACCAAACAGGACGGAATTCTGTCGTGCCTCGTCATAGACAAATCCTGCTCCAAAACGACCAGGCGGGGAATTCTGAGGTTGAGGCTGACTCCATGTTGTTCCATCCCAAATCCATGTGTCATCGCATTCAGCACACTCGTAAGCATTTACTCCTCCAAACTGAACTAATTCTCCATGCGAGCGGTCAAATGTATATAATGCAGATCCAATGGGTGGTAGGGTGAGAGGCTTGAGTATCAGCGGAGTGATAATTTCTGGAGGTGTAGGCAAAAGAGTTTGTGTTTGCGTTGCAGAAGGAGAAAATGGAGCAATTGTTGGTCCACAGCCGGCAAGCAAAACACCCGCAAACAGAATAACATTGATTGATTTCATCTTCTTCATCTTACTAAGCAGCAGCCCCGCGGTTGGCGACAACCTTACCTGCACTGCGTTCCGGCGCAGTGTCGGGACGTTTTACTGAATTTGCTTCTAAAAACTCATTAGGGGTTAACCGTTGCGTTAGCACCCCGTAAAGGGCTGGCGGGGG
>DATGYJ010000542.1:0-11745 GCA_035298105.1 Anaerolineales bacterium
ACGGGCGCCGTGATCTCCCTGGGTTCGCTGGTGGGTTTTCTCACGGTCTTTGGAATTGCGGCCCGCAACAAGATCATGCTGATCAACCACTACCAACACCTCGAACGCTTCGAAGGTGAAACCTTTGGCCCTGAACTTGCCTTGCGGGGTGCGCGTGAACGACTTTCTCCCATCTTGATGACGGCGTTAGCGACCGGCCTGGCGCTGGTCCCTCTGGTGATCAGCGGTGATATCCCCGGTCATGAGATCGAATACCCGATGGCGATCGTCATTTTAGGTGGTTTGGTTACTTCGACCCTGCTTAATCTCTTCGTGGTTCCCAGCTTGTATCTGCGGTTTGGGAAGAGTAAGAATTAAGGATGCTTCCATGTGTAGACCAAACAGGAGCAGTCACATCCCATACCGTTTATTGAGAGAACCTGGATTTACTAAAGGAGATTGAGATGAAGCGTTTTCAGATGATCTTACCGGCAGTTATGGCATTGATCATGGTCGTGGTTTCTGCCTGCGCCCCTGCTGCCACCCCGGTTGCTCCGGCAGAAGCAGCTGTTACTCAGGTCGCCGAAGCCACCTCGGCTCCGGCGACCGAGGCAACTGCTGATGAAACGGAAGCCACGGCTGCCTCGGCGACCGAAGCAGCCTCTGTTCCAGCAACCGAAGCAGCTTCTGACCAGGCTGCTGAGCCGCAGTTTCAAGATTTTGATCCCAAGAATTTTACGAACCCGACCGTGATTGATAATCAGTGGGCCCCTATGAAACCAGGTACGTATTGGGCTTATGAAGGGACTGCTTTGGATGAGGGCAATACTGTTGATCGCCGGATTGAGTTTAGCGTTACCGATCTCACCAAAGAGATCGAGGGTGTCCGTACGGTCGCGGCCTGGATCGAAGATTACAACAATGGCGAATTGGCAGAGAAAGAGATCGCCTTCTATGCCCAGGATAACGATGGGAATGTCTGGTACTTTGGCGAACACCCGGAGGACTACGTGGATGGAGAGTTCGTCGATGCTCCCACCTGGATTGCCGGCATTGCAGATGCAAAACCTGGAATCAAGATGCAGCCAGATCCGCAGTTGGGAGCGCCCAGCCTCTTTCAGGGCTGGGGGCCTGGCGTGGATTGGTCAGATTATGGGCAGGTGGATCAAGTGGGACAGAAGACCTGTGTCCCGGTGGATTGCTATCAGGATGTCCTGGTGATCGCAGAATCCAGCCTGGCAGAGGCAGGTGCCTACCAACTTAAATATTACGCCCGCGGTGTGGGCAATATTCAGGTTGGCTGGAAAGGCACGGACGAAACCCACGAAGAACTAAAGATGGTCGAATACAAACAACTCAGCCCGGATGAACTGGCTGATATTCATAAACAGGCCCTCGAATTGGAACAGCACGCTTATGAGGTGAACAAGGATATCTATGGCGAAACCACGCCTATGCAGTGAGGAGAAGTTTTTCAAGGAGATTGAGCCTCATTCGATCGATCATCCTCCGTTCTGCGGAATTTCTGAGTGCGCTCGCTTGGTGTTCCTTGAGAGCGGTTGGGTAGGATGGACGTAAGAGCTGCTTAACTTTTGATTGCCCTGTTTATCAGGAGATAGTATTCGTCGTTTCCAGAATGATGGAGATGATCTCGGGACCCATCGTATGAATCTACTAAGTCGTATTGCCGTCCTTTTCATGATCATGATTCTAATTCTTACCTCGTTGCCTGTTGTGGCAGGGATGGTAACTGTTGGTTTCATAGAAAATGAGGATAGCTCCGATAGCGACGATGATTATTCATTCATCGCCCGCGTTCCCACCAGTTGGACCAGGATCCCCGTTCATCAATTGTCAATTCTATTGAGGCTGGGAATATCAATATTTGCTTTATACGTCGTATATCTGGGTGGTCGCTCGAAGGCCAGACGATTCAATGATCGCACCATCGATCCGATGACATCTTTCATACCCGTATTTTCCAAGACGGCTCTTTTTGTTTACAAAAGAGCCGTCTTTCATTTCCAATTCCCCGATCCCTTCCCACGGTTAATGAAGAGAGGCTTTGTGAAAGCTTTTCTTCCAATTCATAAATCCCTATTTAAGGAGGTACTAAGTCATGATGCGTTCAATTGTTGGATCAAGCCTGAAGTTTCAATTCCTGGTGATTACAAGCGCCATTGCCTTGATGGCCTTTGGCATCCTGCAGTTTCACAAGATGCCAGTGGACGTCTTGCCTGAGTTTTCGCCGCCTTACGTGGAAATTCAGACCGAGGCACTTGGGCTTTCGGCCAAAGAGGTAGAACAGATGATCACCGTCCCGATGGAACAGGACCTGCTGGCCGGTGTGGCGTGGCTCGATGTCATTCGTTCCGAATCGGTGCCCGGACTTTCCTCTGTGCTTGTTTTCTTCGAGCCCGGCACCGACCTCTATCGGGCTCGCCAGATGGTAGCCGAGCGGATTGCACAGTCGGCAGTCGGCCTGCCACATGTGTCGAAACCGCCAACGATGATCCAGCCTCTCTCATCAGCCAGCCGGTTCATGATCGTCGGACTTTCCTCAAAGGATCTGTCCCTGATCGAGATGTCGGTACTGGCGCGCTGGACAATTGCGCCTCGCCTGATGGGCGTACCTGGCGTCGCCCATGTAGCCATCTGGGGTAACCGGGATCGACAACTTCAGGTACTGGTCGATCCGAAACAGTTACAAGCCAAAGAGGTTTCATTGGATCAGATCGTTGAAACCACAGGGAATGCCCTCTGGGTTTCACCATTGACTTTTTTGGAGGCCTCCTCGCCGGGTTCGGGTGGTTTCATCGATACTCCCAATCAAAGACTCACCGTCTGGCATGTCTTGCCGATCTCTTCACCTGAAGAACTGGCACAGGTGCCGGTAGAAGGCGCAGAAGGAATCTACCTGGGTGATGTGGCTCAAGTAGTAGAAGATCATCAGCCATTGATCGGCGATGCCGTGATCAACGATAGCCCTAATCTCCTGATCGTGATCGAGAAATTGCCTGAAATCAACACTCTGGAAGTGACCCGAAATGTGGAAAAAGCACTGACCGCCTTGAAGCCCGGCCTGCCTGGTTTAGAGTTTGAAGCCTCGCTCTTCCGTCCGGCAAGCTATATTGAGATGGCAATCAACAATCTTACCCGATCACTGATGATCACAGCCCTGCTGGTTGTGCTCATTCTGGGTGTCTTCCTGTACGGATGGCGGACTGCGTTTATTAGCCTTGTGGCGATCATGATAGCGCTGTTCGCAGCGCTCTTCGTGCTTTATCTGCGGGGAGCGACGCTCAATACGATGGTTCTGGCGGGCCTGGTGATCGCTCTCGGTATCGTCGTCGATGACGCGGTGGTCGATGTTGAAAATATTATGCGGCGGCTGCGCCAAAATCGTCAGGAGGGCAGCCTGCAACCAGCTGCCGGTATCATCCTGACCGCTTCAGCTGAGATGCGGAGTTCCATCTTCTTCGCGACATTGATCACATTGCTGGCAGTCTTACCGGTTTTCTTCATCGACGGGATCGCCGGCGCATTATTGCGGCCCATGGCGGTTTCGTATGCGCTGGCAGTGTTGGCCGCGCTGGTTGTGGCTTTGACCGTCACGCCCGCTTTGAGTTTTCTGCTCCTAGCCACGAAGCGTCTGAATGTGCGCGAATCGCCATTGGTCACATGGTTGCAAAACGGTTATGAGCGCATGCTTGCGCGAACCGTCAAAAGTACCGGGCTTGCGAGTGCTGTTACTCTCATCCTCATCGCAGCAGGCCTGATCGTCGCCCCGTTACTCAGACAGGATTCCCTGCTTCCCGCATTCAGAGAGCCCTATCTCACGATCAAGCTTGAGGGTCCTCCCGCTACCTCTCGCTTGGAAATGAGCCGAATTGCCTCCCGCATCGGCAGTGAGCTGCGCGGCATTCCAGGAGTCAGTGATGTGGGCGCTCATGTAGGCCGGGCAGTATTCGGAGATCAAGTGGTGGGTATCAATTCTGCTGAGTTGTGGGTCAGCATCGATCCTGCAGCCAACTATGATTCAACCGTTGCCGCAGTACAAGAGGCGGTGAAGGGCTATTCCGGCATGGTTCGCGAGGTGCGAACGTACATGCAGCAGGTCCTAAGCCAACCGCAGCAGGTAAATCCAGACGACGATATCACGCTGCGCCTGTATGGTGAAGATCTGAAGGTGATGCAGTCCGAGGCCAAAAAGTTAGAACAGTCATTAGGGGAAATCAATGGCGTTGTGGAATCGCATGTGACCCTCCCCATGCAAGAACCTGCGCTGGAGATCGAGGTCGATCTTGCTGCGGCTCAAAAATATGGGATCAAACCTGGCGAGGTACGGCGAGCCGCGGCCACGCTTTTGTCGGGCATTCTGGTGGGCAACCTTTTCGAAGAACAGAAAGTTTTCGATGTGGTGGTGTGGGGCGTTCCTGAAATACGTGACAGTCTAACCGACGTCCGGGATCTATTAATTCAGACGCCCGAGGGTGACCAGATACGGCTGGGAGAGGTAGCCGATGTGCGGATTGTGCCCTCGCAAACTGTCATCCAACACGATTCCATGTCAGCCTTTCTGGATATTGGCTTCAATATACAAGGGCGAGATACCCGGGCTGTGGCACGTGACATTGAAGCAAAAGTACAAACCTATGCCTTCCCATTGGAATATCATGCCGAGGTCTTGAACAACTCTGTAACCAGGCAGGCCGGCCAACAACGCCTGCTCATCACAGGGGCGATGGCATTGATCGGAATTTTCCTGCTCCTGCAAGCTTGTGCCCGGAGCTGGCGTATGGCTTTCGCGAATCTTTTAATCCTAACCGCTGCATTGGTGGGCGGCTTACTGGCGGCGTTCCTTACCGGTGGAACACTTTCGCTCGCTTCGCTTTTTGGCCTGCTTACGATCTTAGGAATTGCGGCTCGCAATAGCATCATGCTGATCAATCATTATCAGCGTCTCGAACAGGAAGAGGGCAAACCTTTTGGCCCCGAGCTGGTTCTGCGTGGCTCCCAGGAGCGAGTGGCGCCGACCTTGATGACTGCACTGACGACAGGGCTGGCTGTTTTGCCGTTTGTGATCTTCGGCAACATCCCAGGGCAGGAGATCGTTTATCCGATGGCTGTCATCATACTGGGCGGACTGGTTACATCCACCTGGCTCAATCTGTTTGCCTTGCCGGCTTTGTATCTGCGCTTTGGCGCCAGCCGTGAAGCTGACCTGGGATTCCAGCGCGTTGATCTTCCCGCGGTCGCGACCGATTGAGACATGCGCTGACGAGTCGAGAAAAAGCTCGGCTTGCAATGATAAAGGATGATTGATATTTCGAAATGGAGGCACCTCATGAAACACATTAACCATTTGTTCATTGTGCTACTTCTTATTGTCGGAATCCAGCTCTCGGCTTGCGCCTCGAAAGCGGAAGCGACCAAGAAAGTTGACCCGGCCAAGCTTGAACCGATCGAGGGAACCGACTTTCAGCGCGTGATATTGACCGAGAAGGCGGCTGCCCGGCTCAATGTTCAGACTGCCTTAGTCGCTGGAAACACGATCCCGTACGCTGCGGTCATCTACGATACGGAAGGCAACACCTGGGTTTATACCAACCCTGAACCCCTGACCTTCGTTCGACAAGCGATCATGATCGATCACATCGACGGCGATCAGGCAATTCTGTCTCAGAAGCTAGACTCAGACACGATGGTCGTGACCCTTGGAGTCTCAGAGTTGTACGGCGCCGAGACCGGCGTTTCCAAATAATCGCACCATGGAGGTGATACATGCGTTGGATTGTCGCAACAAGCTTGCGTTATCGATATTTGGTGGTCTTCATGGCCGTGGTACTGATGGTCTTCGGCATCAGCCGGCTCAGGAATTCATCGGTGGATGTCTTCCCCGAGTTCGCGCCGCCGAAGGTGGAAGTCCAGACCTTGTCTACGGGTCTTTCCGCCTCGGCTGTGGAAGAATTAGTCACGGTCCCGATCGAGCAGGCGCTGTACGGGGTGCCGGGCCTGGATGTGATGCGTTCCCGGTCGGTTCCTGATCTGTCGGATATCGTCCTCATCTTTAAGCCCGGGACCGATTTGATCCGTGCCCGGCAGTTGGTGGCAGAACGCCTTCAGGCAGTTTATCCCTCATTGCCCACCTGGGCTGCCCCACCTGTTATGATCCAGCCTCTCTCTTCCACCAGCCGGGCCATGAAGATCGGAATTTCATCCGATCAATATGATCTGAAGGATTTATCCATGATCGCTTACTGGAAGATTCGCGCTCGCCTGCTCGAAGTCCCCGGCGTTGCCAATGCTCCCATCTGGGGTGAGCGGATCAAGATGCCACAGGTACAGGTCGATCTTGAAAAGCTGAGCGCTTACGGTGTGCCACTCGAAGAGGTCATGGATGTGACTGCAGATGCCCTGGACGTGGGCCTCTTACAGTATTCAGAGGGCTCGGTCATCGGCACCGGTGGGTTTATTGACACGCCTAATCAGCGGATCGGGATCCGCTCCGTACTGCCCATCGCAACACCGGCGGCCCTGGCCCGGGTTCCAATCAATGACCGAAAGAAGCCCGATGGCACTCCTCTGACTTTGGGCGACGTGGGCGATGTGGTCTGGGATACCTGGCCGCTCTTCGGGGATGCCGTTATCGACGGTGGGCCCGGTCTGATGATGATCGTCGAAAAGTTACCGTGGGCCAACACCCTGGACGTGACCCGCGGTGTAGAAAAAGCCATTCAGGAGATGCGCCCGGGACTTCAGGGCATCAAGATCGACACGACGATCTTTCGACCGGCGACCTTCATCGAAAACTCGCTGGATAATCTCACTCAGTCGTTGCTGATCGGCGCTGTTCTGGTAGTGATTATCCTGCTCTTCTTCCTGTATGAATGGCGGGTTGCGTTGATCAGCGCTACGATCATCCCTCTCTCGCTGATGGCTTCCTTCCTGGTACTTAACTTGCGAGGCGTGCCTATCAATGTAATGACACTGGCAGGCTTGTCGATCGCGATCGGCGCGGTCGTCGATGATGCCATTGTGGATGTCGAAAACATCGTCCGTCGACTGCGCCGCCTTCGCCAGGAAGGCAGCACCCAGTCGACGGCCAGCATTGTTTTGGAAGCGTCGATCGAAGTGCGCGGCGCGATCGTTTATGCCTCATTGATCGAGATCTCAGCCCTGCTACCTGTATTCTTCCTGCAGGGCTTGTCCGGGGCATTCTTCTACCCATTGGCGACTGCCTACGTTGTGGCCGGGCTCGTCTCTCCGCTGATCGCTCTGACCATCACTCCCGCTATGGTGTATATCCTCCTGTCCAATGCACCCATCGAGCACCGCCAATCTCCCCTCATCCCATTTTTGCACCGTCTCTATGACCGCGTTCTGGGCAGGACGCTGCGTAGCCCGGGCCTGGCTTATGGTACCGCCAGCGGGATTGTGCTCGCGGGACTTGTCGTGACGCCATTCCTTGGACAGGAATTGCTGCCTTCGTTCAAGGAACGCGATTTCCTAATGCACTGGATCACGAAACCAGGTACTTCCCACCCGGAAATGTGGCGCATTACAGCTCAAGCCTGTAATGAATTGATGACCATTCCCGGTGTGCGCAACTGTGGTTCACATATCGGCCAGGCCATGAGTGCCGATGAGCCGTATGGTATCTATTTCACCGAGAATTGGATCAGCGTGGATCCATCTGTTAACTACGATCAGACATTGGGCAAGATCCAGGAGACGGTGGATGGCTACCCCGGCCTGGTACGTGATGTGCAAACCTATCTTAAGGAAAGGATCAGAGAGGTCCTGACCGGATCAAGCGACACAGTAGTTGTGCGAATCTACGGTCAGGACCTGGAGGTTCTGCGTGCAAAAGCAGATGAAGTGCGGGCTGCGCTGGAGGAAGTTGAAGGGATTGCAGATTTGAAAAAGGAGCTCCACATGGAGACGCCTCAAGTGGAAATCGAGGTCGACTTAGTCAAGGCTCAACAGTACGGGCTGAAACCGGGCGATGTCCGCCGGGCAGCAGCCTTCCTCCTGCAAGGTGAAGAAGTCGGTGATATTTACATCGGCGGGAAGACCTATGATGTGAATGTGTGGAGCACGCCCGACACCCGGCACAGTCTCACCGATATCCAAAATCTTTTGATCGATACACCCGACGGTAGTCAAGTGCGCCTGGCGGAGGTCGCCGACATTCGGATTGTGCCCGTCCCCAATGTGATCGAGCGTGAAGGGCAATCGCGGAAAATCGATGTTTCGGCCAACGTGAAAGGACGTGACCTCGGCTCGGTAGCAGAGGATGTCGAAAATACCCTGGAGAAGATTGCATTTCCACTGGGCTATCATTTTGAAATCAAAGGCGAGTTCGCAGAACGCGAGGCTGCGCAACGGAGTTTGCTGATTGCGGGAGCCCTGGCTGTGCTTGCAATCTTCTTCCTTCTATACACCTCCTTTGGCCGCTGGCGCTTGGCGATCCTGACTTTCTTTACTTTACCGTGGGCACTGGTAGGTGGTGTGCTGACTGCTTATCTGACAGGTGGTGTGCTCTCGCTTGGTTCTCTGGTCGGGCTCTTGACGATCCTGGGGATTGCCACCCGGAATGGCATCATGATGATCAGTCATTTCAAGCATTTAGAGGAAGAGGAAGGCGAACCCTTTGGTCCGGCGCTGGTACTGCGTGGTGCCCGCGAACGGATCGCACCCATCCTGATGACCGCGTTAACGACCGGTCTGGCTCTCGTACCTTTGGTGCTCGCCGGTAATATTCCCGGCCAGGAAATTGAGTACCCGATGGCGATCGTCATTCTCGGTGGCCTCGTGACTTCGACCCTGCTCAACCTGTTGGTTGTCCCTACGCTGTACTTACGTTTTGGAAAAGCTCGCACAAATATCCTGCAACATACTTAATTGTTTGAATATCGAAGCTAACCTGCGACCGACCGAAGCTTCATAACCAGGAGACCGTAAGCACGTTCGGCTTACGGTCTCCTGCTCTAGTCTTCAGTTTTGTTCTCCAAAAGGATAAGAATACTATTTCTTCCTGTGCATCAGCCAGTCCTGTACATTGACAGAAGGCTCGCCCTTCCCGGGTCTCTTACGCTGGTACGTGCCATCTGCCTGCATCACATAGGAAAGCTGGTTATCACGTAAGTACGTACCGAGCACATTTTCGCGTATATGCCGAATCTGCCCGGGATTTTCCAGCGGAAATAGCGCTTCCACTCGACGATTCAAGTTGCGTTCCATCAAGTCGGCAGAGCCAAGATAGACTTCCTCATTTCCACTGTTGAGAAAATAGAAGATACGACTGTGCTCCAGATAGCGTCCAACGATACTCTTGACAGTAATGTTTTCGCTAAGCCCTGCCACCCCTGGGCGTAAAGAACACATCCCGCGTACCAGCAGATCTATCTGTACGCCAGCCTGGGAGGCCTCATAGAGCAACGCAATCATGCCCGCATCGACCAGGGAATTTACTTTGAAAATCAAATGTGCTTGAGAACCTGACCTGGCATGTTCCATTTCGCGGCGAATGAGCGCTGCCAGCCTCTGGCGTAAATTCACAGGAGCGACCAGCAGCTTGCGGTAATCCTGATTTGTAGAGTAGCCCATCAAATAATCAAACAAGTTGGTTACATCCTCACCGATCAGCTCATCGCATGTAAACATGCCGATATCTTCGTAAATGCGCGAAGTCACCGCGTTGTAATTCCCAGTGGCAAGGTGCATATAGCGACGAATGCCTCCTTTCTCCTGACGAGATACCATTCCAACTTTGCAGTGAGTCTTGAAGCCTGGCAATCCATGAATTACAGAGACCCCTGATTGTTCCAGGAGGCGCGCCCAACCTATATTTGACTCCTCATCGAAGGTCGCCTTTAACTCAATCAGGGCGGTCACCTCTTTGCCGCGCACCGAAGCGTCCAGCAGGGCCTTGACCACGGGTGAATCCTGGCCTACTCGATAAAGGGTCTGTTTGATGGCGAGCACCTTCGGATCACGCGCAGCAAATGCCAGGAAGTCCACAACCGGCGAGAATGCATCATAGGGATGGTGGAGCAATATGTTTCCCTGACGGATCGCGCTAAAAATATCCTGAGAACGTGATACGTGCCTGAAAACTTTTGGAACTGACGCTTCGTAGTGCGGGTATTTCAGATCAGCGCGCTCGGTACTGTTATACAATTCCCATAAGCTGCGGAGACCCAACGGGTTTTCTTTGATATAAAAATCATCGGGGTCCACCCTCAGGATTTCAGCCAGCAAACTGCGAATAGCCTCCGGCATATCTTTAGTGATAGCCACTTGCACGACCGCGCCAAATTCACGGCGCTGGATGCTTAATTGTTGAATGCTTTGCTCGATACTTTCGAAGGGCTCTTCCATCTCACGTTCATCCATCTGTGGAGCCGCATCGCGAATGATACGGAAAGGATGCACAGCGATCACCTTCAGATTAGGAAATACGTCGGATAGATGAGCAATAATAATTTGCTCCAACCAGATAAAGTAATAATGAAATGGAATTTTGCCGTTCTTGCGAGCACGACCAAAAGAGCGTTTCACCAGGAAAAGACGCGGGAGGGTGTCTGGCACCTGTAAGCGCATAAGTTTTACATCGCCTTTGCGGTCGCGCAGTACGACGGTAAGGTTCAAATATAAATTGGAAATATGCGGAAAAGGATGACTGTAACCCAGCGGCAGGGGAATGAGTAGAGGCTCAATCGTTTTCTTGAAATAGTGCTGGACGCGCTCCTTCTGGTGTTTGCTCAATTTTGAGTAATCCAGAAAATGAATGCCCGATTTTTTAAGTCTGGGCAGAACCTCTTGGTGCAGGCATTGCAGTGCATCTGCATAGAGCTCACGTGCCAATTGGCGCGCCGCAGTCAATTCATCCGGCGGGTATGCACCCGCTAAAGAGAATCCCATCCCACCCGTCCCCATCCTTTTGCGAATCCCGGAAACTCGCAGCATAAAGAACTCATCCATGTTGGAACCAAAGATCGCCAGGAATTTGACGCGTTCCAATAAGGGAGTATTCTCGTCCTGCGCCTGGATGAGCACACGGCGCTGGAACTCCAGCAGGCTTAGGTCTCGATTGACGTAGAACGCTGGATCAGAAAGCGATACAGGCTTGATTTCTAAAGTTGACATAGGGCGGGTTTAGATCTCCATACATATAAAGTGAATTTTCTCAAGCTTAACTCCTTTAGCAGACCTTCAAGGGCACTCCACATATGGGGGTACCCTTTTTGAGCACTTTATCCAGACCTCTCCAAAACAAAATACCTACAGGGTAGCTGATCAGTTTGATAATTTCACCATGATGGCGGGGGTTAATAACCATTGCAGCGCGGCGCGACGCTCCTGGCGTAAATCATCGGCCGAGAGCAAACCCACACCGCCTTTTTTCAGTGTGATCTTCGTCTCAGTATTGCCTGTTGTCAGGAAGCTGATGAGGCGACTCAACATTGGTTCATGTCCTACCAATGCCAAGCTATTGACGTTATATTTTTCAGTGATCTCATCAATCAGTAGATCAAAATTGCCGGGCGGGATGAGGTTGTCGGTGAAGGCAACCTTGTCTTTCATTTTAAATTCACTTGCCAGGATCTCAGCCGTAGCGCGGGCACGCACATAGGGACTGGTGAGAATCATATCCAGCTCAACCCCGATCTGACGCAGCCCCCTGACGATCTTCTCCATCCTTTTGCTTCCCTTTCCGGTGAGCGGACGCTGGCTATCCTCCTCAGAACCAGGTGTGCC
>DATGYJ010000543.1:0-2257 GCA_035298105.1 Anaerolineales bacterium
GCCCATAATCAAGATCAACGAAGATGATCACATGGATCGTCGCATAGAGGAACGTGTACAAACCTAGCGCGCGGCGGCGCTTGAGGAGCTCCCGCCAGCCGAAGATGTTGTTAAGTGGAGTACATGCCAGTGCAAGGACAAGCAAAGTAATGGCATGGCGGCCCGTGCGTTGTTCTAGCGCCTGGATCGGGTTGGCTGTCAGATGATGATTGAAGAAGTCAACGAGCAGGCGCGCGAGACCAGACCATCCATAAATATGAATAGCAATTTGAAGAGGGGTGTAACGCTTAAAGAGAGATTGCACGATTTCTCATCCATTGTTGCAGATACTTCAACCAACGCAGTCTAAACTCTGCAAGAAGAAATTTCCTAATAAGATAGATCCAAATTCATACCATCATAAAGATGCGCAACCTGGTCGCCGTATCCATTGAACATCAGTGTGGGGCGTCTACCCAATTCACCGATACGCCGCTCGGAGACCTGTAACCAGCGCGGGTGCGGGTGATTTGGGTTGACATTCGAGTAGAAACCGTATTCCTTCGGATTAACGACTTTCCAGAACGTGTCGGGCTGTTTGTCAACCAGTTCGATCTTGTCAATCGACTTGATCGATTTGAAGCCGTATTTCCAGGGCACAACCAAACGGATCGGAGCACCGTCTGGATTCGGCAATGGCTGACCGTATAAGCCGGTCGCCAAAATTGTCAAATTATGCATGGCTTCATCGAGGCGCAAACCTTCCTGATAGGGCCAGGGGTAAAGATTGTTGCCCTCGCGCGGGAATTGTTTCTTATCCATCAGAGTCTCAAAGCGGACAAACTTCGCCTCAGAAGTGGGTTCCACTTCCTTCAAAAGACTGGCTAACGGAAAACCCACCCAGGGGATCACCATGCTCCAACCTTCTACACAGCGCAGGCGATAGATGCGTTCTTCCTGCGGGAACTTTTTAAGCAAATCTTCAATCGCATATTTCTTCGGGTTGTTGACCAAGCCATAGACTTCCACGGTCCACGGGTGACTTTTGAAATCCTTTGAAAGCGGATTGACAGCTTCTTTATTCTCGCTAAATTCAAAGAAGTTGTTGTAATTGGTGATGTCTTCGAATGAATTGGCGGGATCACCGAATTCATCTTTCTTTACTGGAAAAGCGGTCGCGTCACTTCCCGGTGCAGTTGTCCCCGTTGCCTTTGGCGCGCAGGCCGCCAACAGCGCGGACCCGGTCACAATGCCGGCCGCTTTGAGAAACTCACGCCGTGAGAGATAAAGCGAGTGGGGCGTGATCTCAGATGATTTAACAGGAACAGACTTGTACATCTTCTCCAGCTTTCTAATAATTCGCAATCAAATCCATATCTTTGTAAAGCGCAGCCACTTGCTCCGCATATCCATTGAACATCAACGTCGGACGCCGGCTGAATTCTCCGATGCGTCGCTCGGAGGCTTGTGACCAGCGCGGATGCGGACGGTCTGGATTGACATTGGAATAAAAGCCGTACTCATCCGGAGCAATCGTGTTCCACATCGTTGCCGGCTGATCGGCAACCAGTTCGATCTTGATAATGGATTTGATGGATTTGAACCCATACTTCCATGGAGTAACGACCCGAATCGGTGCGCCATCTGGCTTGGGCAGCGGTTGCCCATATAAGCCGGTAGCCAAAATTGCCAGATCGTTCATGGCTTCATCGAGGCGCAAGCCTTCCTGATAGGGCCACGGATAGAACGGACTTTTCTGCCCGGGCATTTCCTCGGGACGATAAACCGACTCAAAGCGGACATATTTCGCATCCGAGGTTGGTTCCACTTCTTTCAAAAGGCTTGCCAATGGAAAGCCTGTCCAGGGGATGACCATGCTCCATGCTTCCACACAGCGCAGGCGATAGATGCGTTCTTCCTGCGGGAATTTTTTAAGCAGATCCTCTATGGCATAGACCGTCGGGTTATTCACCAAGCCATATACCTGAACTGTCCATGGCTCGGTTTTGAAATCCTTCGAGAGCGGATTTACAGCGCCTTTGTCGGTACTGAACTCATAGAAGTTATTATAGTTGGTAATATCTTCAAACGAATTTGTGGGATCGCCGCGTTCGTCCTTTTTGGTGGGAAAAGCAGTTGTGCCTGCCGCGGGGACATTGGTTTCTGTTGCGCTTGGCGCGCAGGCTGCCAACAGCGCGGACCCGGTCACGAGACCTGCGGCTTTGAGAAAGTCACGGCGCGAAAGATAAAGCGAGTACGGGGTAATCTCAGATGATTT
>DATGYJ010000544.1:0-15592 GCA_035298105.1 Anaerolineales bacterium
ACTACAGCCTGACGTTCCGAGTCGAGCCGCTCAAGGTCTTTATGAAGTGTTTCAATTTCTCTGGTGAGGTCGCGGTTTTGCTCTTTCAAATTGGACTGTATGTGCTCCAAAGCAGCCTTTGCTGCTTCTAAATCCTTCTCAGCATCCTCAACCGCGAGCATTGCTTCCAATTCACGTTCTTCCAATGTCTCGAGGTGACGTTTCAAAGAAGCGGAATCCCTTTGCAGATCCTGTAACTCTTTTGGATTGTGAACTCTGCCTCCATAAAGGCTGGATTCCGCCTGTTCGATCTTGATCCGTTGTTTCTCAACTTCGGCTTCACTCAGCTTAAGGGCCCGTTCGGCGTCTTTGCTTTTGCCTTCTGCCGCCGTGAAATGGTCATTTGCGGAGCGTAATTCAACATCATTTTCAAGTATTTGCTGAATTGCCTTCAAACGTGCCTGGATCTGATCCATTTGGCTATCCACCTGTTGTAGACGATACAATCCTAGTGCAGCGCTCATGGTTTGATTATACCCTTGCGGGTACCAAGTATACGAAGTCTTTTATTGAGTGGGGAGATTATAGAAATTGTAAACTGCATTGCCGAGGTTTGCAAACAATGCGTTCGCCTTATCAAAGACGATTTGTGCCGGATGATAAGCGTAGATGGACAAAACAAAGTTTCCACCCGCTGTATAAACAATGGATGCATCGCTGAAGTTGTGAATAATGCCATCGGAGCTTTGGACCCAACCATGTTTGTGCGCGATCTGGGTCCCTTCAGGCACGCCCGCTTCGATCAGCACACCAATTTTATCTGTCGTCAAATAATCGATCATCTGCTGACAGATTTTATCGTTGATTTTGTCAGGAAAGGCTGCCACCAGCGCACCACCGCCTGAGGTAGCGCACTGATATAGATCCGCCAACAACATTCCCATGTCTACAGGCGTCGTTTGGTTGTATGAATCGGGGTCCGTGAATACGTCCGTGCGGGAGTTGGAAGTTGTGGTAAATCTCTGCAAGAGAGGAGAGCCGGGTGCAAAGAAGCCGGCCAGGAATGTATCTTCCAACCCGATCGTTTTCATGTTTTGTGTCACGATCAATGGACCGGTGTTCGGATCAATACGATTCATGATGGCGTCTGAAGCGTTGTTTTCTGATTTGCGGATCATTTCTACGATCAGAGACTGCGTTTGATCATCCACCGGCGCGGACCCATTCTTGATGTAATATGAGACAAGAATGGGTATCTTGATCGTACTCGCAGCCGTGAAGGAGACGTCAGGTTGAACAGGAACTTCCTGTCCTTGATCCAGCGCAAAATGGATTTCCTGCCCGGTTTGCAGGTCGAGCATGTAGACACCGATTACGCCGTCGAACTCAGACCTGGTGATGAGTTGCTTGAGCAGGATCTGCAAATTTTCCATGGAGGGACGAGCGGCGGTGCTCTGATTATAGGAGAGCACAACCGTACGATTGTTTGGGGACCGCAACGTATCTTCGATCAGGCGTAGTGCCCGATCGATATCCAATACTTTGCCAGGCGCGCCGGGTGAGAAGGTTGTGCTGCCGGGAATGGGTTGGACCGGTGTAGGAGGTTCATCGTAGCGTGCGGAGATTTCGTTTTGGAGATAGGCTCTCAGACGATCTTCGGCTATGGTTGCACTTAATGGAACCTCGACCTGGTCAGGGTCACGATTCCATAAATAGTTCCAAAATCCGCCCCAGAACGAGCCGCCTGTTCGTTCAAGGTCAGCCGCGGCGATCATGCTGTCCATGTCCAGTTCAAAGCCCACTACCGAAGGGTCAATGTGGATAATCGCTCCGTCATATTGTACTTCGATAGGTGAAGAGTAAATTTGCAGCACACGCTCGGATGCAAGTTGGGGATCCACGCCACCGACGGAAACACCGGCAATTTTCATTCCACGCGGATAGTTATTACGCTGCCGGCTATAGCCAATGAGCGCAATAACCGTCAACACTAAGGCCATGGATAAGATTGCGATGGAAATACCCCGTAAGATAGGAATGGAACTGCGGTTCCTCACGCTGCCTCCGAAAACATGACAAATATCGTGAAAAAGTATAACACACTCATTTTTACGTTTGTGCTAGAATAAATCTGGAGAAACGGGCCCTAAAGGTTTTTTGCAAAGGCAAACTGTGCATATATGAGAAGGTCTTCATGACGCAGAGTGGCTGGTAACGCAAAGAATCTTTAGGGTTTTGGCTTCTTACTCAAAATCCACTTGAAGGACAGGACGATGCTACGCTCTTTTCTCATCTATCTTTCCAAAGCTGCCTGGGCGCAGAGACTGGTTACAAGTTGGAGCTTCGCGTGGCGTGCGGCATCAAGGTTCGTCGCCGGGGAAACAGGCGAGGATGCCATCCGTGCCATCCGTGAGTTGAACGAAAAGTGTATCAGTGCCACACTGGATCATTTGGGGGAACATACTTCCACTGTGGAAGAGGCAGATCGAGCAACAGGCGATATTCTCTCTGTTCTCAATGAGATCGATAAAGCCGGGGTCAGGGCGAATGTTTCTATCAAGTTGACTCAGATCGGCATGGGACTTGACGAAGAGATTTGCCGTCAGAATTTGATACGCATCCTCGACCAGGTCAAAAAGCATGGCAATTTCGTGCGCATCGATATGGAAGATACACCCTATACCGACATAACCCTCGCCATGTATTACTCGATTCTGCAACGCGGCTTCAATGTCAGCAACGTTGGGCTGGTCGTGCAATCGTATCTCTATCGAACCGAAGCCGATGTGCGTAAACTGCTTGAATACAATACACACCTGCGTCTCGTCAAAGGTGCCTACAAGGAGCCCTCTGATAAGGCATTTCCAAAGAAGGCTGATACCGATGCGAACTTCGATTTGTTGACCAAACTGATGATCGACGCGGCACTTAAGATCGAGGCGAACAAGATCAGCGTAGATGGACGTGTCCCACCGATCCCGGCAATTGCAACCCACGATGAAAAGCGTATCGCCTTTGCCAAACAGTATGCTGAAAAGGTCGGCTTGCCCAAAGAAGCTTTGGAATTCCAGATGCTCTATGGCATTCGCCGTGACTTACAGGAACAGCTCGTAAAACAGGGTTATCCGGTGCGCGTCTACGTGCCCTTCGGCACACACTGGTATCCATATTTTATGCGTCGCCTGGCGGAGCGCCCGGCCAATATCTGGTTCTTTGTATCCAATTACTTCAGGAAATAGACAGGTACACACATAAATCACTAGACACGTGGAGATAATGTTAGCCACGTGTCTTTTTATATCTCTACCTGTTTACCAAATCATCAATTTACCAATTACAATTCTCCTATGTCTCCACTTGCCCTTGTTACCGGCGCAGCACATCGATTGGGAAAAGCTTTCGCCTTGGCCCTTGCCCGGGATGGGTTTGACATTGTTCTCCACTATCATAGTTCCCTGGATGCCGCTCTGCAGACTCAGGCGGAAATCGAATCCCTGGGAAGGCGCGTCATCCGATCTCAAGCCGACCTCACTGACCCGGCGCAAATCCGCTCCCTGGTCTCTGCTCTCGATTCTCTGGAAGTATTGGTCAATTCTGCCGCGTTCATGCCGAGCGGAAACGTCGGGTTACTTTCGATTGAAAACTGGGATGCATCGCTTGACTTGAATTTACGCGCTCCATTTCTCCTTGCTCAGGAATGTGCGATGAAAATGACGGATGGCGGACTGATCGTCAACATTACCGATATAGGCGCGCAAAAGGCGTGGAGCCGCTACCCATCCTACACCGTAAGCAAAGCTGCCCTGGAAGCACTGACGAAGATTCTCGCGCGCGCCCTGGCGCCACAAATCCGCGTCAATGCTATCGCACCGGGCTTTGTCCTGCAATCAGACATTGTCACTGACGAAGAGTGGCAGCGGCTTATAAATCGGATTCCACTCAAGCGTCCCGCGCGCCCGGAAGAGATTGCTTCTGCCCTCGAATTTTTATGGAAGAACGAGTATATTACAGGGCAGACTATCGTGGTGGATGGTGGCTATTCGCTGATTTAATTTGCGCCGGGAAACGCCGGTATCGTTGTGGAGGATAAGTCCTTATGTCCGAGGTCGCCGAACTCGCTGAAAAACTCAAATCGGAAGGGGAGAAGTTTGTGGCTATTTTTGATGGTCTGACCGCCGACCAATGGCAAATGGAAGTCTATACGGAAGGCGCCACATGGACGATCCGTAATGTGCTCTCGCACTTTGTTACGGCGGAGCGGTCATTGGTCAAGCTCTTCGAACAAATCCGCCAGGGCGGCGTGGGCTCCTCAGAAGATTTTTCAATCGACCGTTATAACGCTGCCATGCAAGCTCGGACAAAGGAATTGACGCCTCAGGAATTGCTCGAGCAATACAAAACCGTCCGTACCGAATCCGTGATCTGGACCTCATGTTTATCGGAAGAAGATTTGGAAAAACAAGGCCGGCACCCATTTCTTGGAGTGACCACGATCCGTGAAATGATCAAGCTGTTATATATCCATAATCTGACCCATTACCGGGATATGAAGAAAGTTCTAAAATAAACCTCACCCTGACTGGCGCCTTAGCGCCGGACACAATCGAAGTGCAAATAACCAAAATACTTTGAATTTGCGTGTGACCTGTCCTTTCCGCAGGGACGCTACGCAGTCGACTGCACTTCACGATCACTCGCTCAGGACGGAAAAAATATGTATCTGCCTCCCTTTAAACTCGAACGTTACTTCGCCAGGTATGAATTCAACACGCAGTATCTGCTGTGCTCCTCAGACTGTGAATCCATGCCCATCGCAGATTTACTGGCTATGGAAGAGGGCGCCGCCGAGAAATTCCAGCAAGTATGGCTGGGCTATACCGAATCACAGGGCCGCCCCAGCCTGCGTGCTGAAATTTGCAAACTCTACGAAGCGGTCAGACCTGAAGACATTTTGGTTCATACAGGCGCCGAGGAAGCCATCTTCCTTTTCATGTCTGCTGCCCTCCGGGAAGGTGATCACGTCATTGTTCATTCGCCCGGCTATCAATCTTTAGCGGAAGTTGCCCGGGCGATCGGCTGTGAGGTGAGTCTCTGGCGGGCTCGTGAAGAAAACCAATGGGCTTTGGACCTGGATGAGCTCCATCGCCTCCTGCGAACCAATACCAGGGCTATCATTGTCAACACGCCGCATAACCCAACGGGATACCTAATGTCCCGTGCAGCGTATGAAGCTGTGCACCGGTTTGCTCAGGAAAATAAGCTTCTATTGTTTTCTGATGAGGTCTATCGCGAGTCTGAATATGACCCCACCACTCGCCTGCCGGGGGCATGTGATCTGGGTGAGCATGCCGTCTCCCTTGGCGTGACCTCCAAGACCTATGGACTGGCGGGTTTGCGTATTGGGTGGATTGCTACAAAGAACAGGAAGATCTATGAGGCCATGGCCAGTCTTAAGGACTATACAACGATCTGCAATTCTGCTCCGAGCGAATTTCTCGCGGAGGTTGCCATGCGCAACAGGCACAGGCTTTCCGAACGAAATCTTGGTATCATCACAGAGAACTTAACCGTGATGGACGATTTCTTTGCTCGCCACAGTGACTTGTTTACATGGGTGCGTCCACAAGCCGGCTCGATGGCCTTTCCGTGCTTGCTAGAAGGCGATGTCGAAGAATTTTGTGATACGCTTGTAAAGAAAGTAGGAGTCCTGCTCCTGCCTGGTTCTATGTATGATGACTCGAACAATCACTTTCGCCTTGGGCTGGGAAGGAAGAACCTGCCTCAAGCAGTGGAAAGAGTAGAAGAGTATTTAAGCAAAGCATAACTTATGTTTTTTTGCTGACAAAACAAGATCAATAAGGAAAGTGTATTCATAGACACTATGTTCCGCAATCTTCTCAGACTCTCCCGTCCTCTCCATCTTCTCCTCGCTGCGCTGACATATTTCCTCGGCGCGAGCATTGCCAATTACCTCGGCAAACCTTTCCGGACCGACTCATTCTGGCTCGGGCTGATCGCTGTCCTGCTTGCGCAGGCGAGTATGAATCTCCTGGCGGAAGTCTTCCGCCCCTATAATGAACCCATCCTCGACAATGAGACGCGTAAAGACCGGATCACCCTGCGGAATAATGCGCTCTATGTTTCAATTGCTGCTCTGGCAGCGGACGCAGTGATCGCATTCCTGCTTTATCAAAATGGTCATCTTTCTGTTGCTGTTTTCTTCTTTCTGCTGCTCTCGCTGATTCTTATTCTCAGCTATTCTATTCCGCCTTTCCGGTTTATCAATCGTGGGTTTGGTGAATTCGTTCTTGCCGCGCATCTCGCCTATGTCATTCCTTCCATCGCCTACATCCTTCAATCCGATGAAACACATCGCTTCCTGTTGATCACCATCCCGCTGACGTTCCTGGCCTTCGCCTATTTCATTGTCATGGATTTTCCATCCTTTGCCTCCGATACCAAATACAATCGCAGCACATTGCTCACCCGTCTGAGCTGGGAACGCGCTGTGCCTTTGCATCATCTTTTTGTCCTGCTTACTTATCTTTTCTTTTTAGCGTCTCCTATCTTTGGTCTATCACTTTCTCTCCTCTGGCCCGCCTTTCTGACGCTTCCCTTTGCTCTGTTCCAAATTTTCCAACTCCGTAATCTGGCCCTGGGTGCCCCCACCCATTGGACTCTCCTGACTGCGACTGCCCTTTCAGTCTTTGGACTCACTGTCTATTTCTTGAGCTTGACCTTCTGGCTTCGATAACCACTAGCGATCGCTAATTTACCGATTGCCAATTCCTGATCACATCCCATGCCTGAATTCCTGACTCTCCTCCCTCCTGAGGAGGCCCGCACTCTGCTTTTCTCGCATCTTTCCCGGCCGGTCACTGATCCTGAATTAATCGACGTTCCCGCCTCTTTGGGTCGTGTTCTCGCAGAAGACATCCTCGCACCCCATCCATTGCCCGAGTTTCAGCGCTCCACCGTGGACGGTTATGCGGTCCATGCCAGGGATACGCATGGGGCGAGCGATTCATTGCCAGCTTATCTCAAACTGTCCGGCGAAGTCCCAATGGGGGATACGCCTGCCTTCGATATTCTTGCGGGTCAATGTGCTTTGATCCATACCGGTGGGATGCTGCCCAATAGCGCCGATGCGGTGGTGATGTTGGAATATACCCAGATGATCCGTAGGGGCGACCTTTATGGTCGCCCAGGGGCAGGGACCAGCCCTGCCCCTGCGGATAACGAAATTGAAATCTTCCGCGCAGTTGCCGATGGCGAAAACGTGATCCGTGTTGGTGAAGATGTAGCCTGGGGACAAATGGTCCAGCCCAGGGGCAGTTTGATGCGTCCGGCTGAAATTGGCGGACTGATGGCGTTGGGGATCGTCAAAGTCAAGGTAGCGAGGAAGATCCGGGTGGGATTAATTTCCACCGGTGATGAGGTGATTGACCCATCTCAGTCACCGCGACCGGGTCAGGTGCGAGATGTCAATTCGTATACCCTGTCGGCCTTGATCGAGAAATCCGGTGGGATTCCCAGGCGCTATGGCATCGTGTCTGACGAGTTTGAGACGTTGAAAACGGCGGCGGCGCAGGCGCTGCCTGAATGTGAGATGGTCATCATTACCGCGGGCTCGTCCGCCTCGACGCGTGACATGACCGCCGATGTCATCCGATCATTGGGCGCGCCCGGTGTGCTGGTTCATGGCATCAACACGCGTCCCGGCAAGCCAACCATATTGGGCGTATGCAATGGGAAGGCCGTAATCGGGCTGCCTGGAAACCCCGTCAGCGCCCTGGTGAATGGATATTTATTTGTGGTACCGGTCATTGAAAAGTTATTGGGTGTATTACCTAAGCCCAAAGCAACGGTGTTGGCGCGATTAACGGTGAACTTGCCCTCTCAAGCAGGGCGTGAAGATTGGTGGCCGGTGAAATTACTCCGGCCTGAGCGGAGCGGAGCGCCGTCGAAGGGCGAATATCAGGCCGATCCTGTCTTTGGCAAAAGCAACTTAATCTTTACTTTAGCGTCTGCAGACGGGCTATTGCGTATTCCTCCCGATGCGACAGGTTTAAGTGCTGGAGAAATAGTGGAAGTTTTTCTTATTTAGAAAGTCAATCAAATTCTTCACCATCATCAAGATCATCGTCCATCAGATCATCCGGTGTGATGAAATCCAGGTCTACCCGGTTTTGCTCAAAGGCTTCAGAGACAGTCATATAAGTATCCTCAATTGCTTCCATGTCCTTCAGAAACAGAATGAGATAACCATTTAAGGCCGGATCGAAGGTCTTTGTATTTTGCAGTGTTTTCTCAAAGCCCCTGACCACTTTATTATGCAGCACTTCGATTTCATCTGTCATCGTATACAAAGCTTCTGCGGCCAGGCCCCGCCGCTTTGCAGAGGCAGAATGATCCTCGAGGATCATCCAAAGTACCGGTTCGGCTTCGATGCCCATATCCGCCCAAATGTCAGGCAGGTGGTCGGAAAGCCAGTCATTTTCAAAGTCGGCAAGCGCTGCAAGTGCAGGTGCGGATTCCCAGGCCTGCAAAATGCCGAGAGCGTGGATAGCATGCCAGGGTGCCCAGCTTGCATTTTCCGACGGCCAACCATTCAGCAGACCAGGGTCAAGCGCCATGCGTGTTAGCGCAGGGATGAGTTTTTTCCACTGCAAATATTCCTGCTCATCTGCAAACTCATGCTGCCTGTTCAAGTCGTTTCCCCATTCAAGCAGTTCAGCGATAGGCATGGAGTAGGATGCGGGTTGAGGCGCATCGTAATCATCAGGACGGGAAGGGACGGCGGGAGGTGTAATATCTTCCCATTCTCGCCAGTCTGATAGCAGAAGTCTATCCGTTTCTGCCGGGTCACCAGTGGCGCCAATGTTTTCGCCGCTCATGGTTTCCAGGAACTGTTCTAGATGTTGCCCGTATAACTCTTCCAGTTCCCGGGCTGTGTAAAATGGCAAGCCTGCCCCGAATCTTGCAAAGCGGAGGCGGTAATCCCGGTAGCTCTTGACGTCATCTGCCACACGCGAGGGCATATCGATGCTTTCCTGAACTACTTTTTGTGCCCGCAAGAACTCCTCTTGACCATATTTTTTTATGAGCGCGCGGGAACGTGGGTCATCAGGTGCTATTTCCATTGCCATAAGGCTGATCAACTCTGAGCTTAGTTGGTTACGAAGGCGAATGATTTCATCACGCTCCTCCGGGGTGGGATAACCCGTCCGATGCTTAAACCATTCAATGTCACCAATTTCGGTGCCTTTGTCCTGGTGTCGCTTGCGCCGGCTCATACTTGCTCCCTTTTTGGTCTGGTAATCATAGAACTCACAAAATCAAGAAAATCTCATCCACGGCAGGTTTTCTAAATCCACGTTCCCGCCGCTGAGGATCACGCCGACATTCAAACCACTCAGATCGATCTTCTTTTCCCACAGCACGCCAACGGCCACAGCAGACGAGGGTTCGATAATGAGCTTGGCCCGCTCCCAAATAAATTTCATCGAGTCGATAATCCCTTGTTCGCTTACTGTGACAATCTGTTCGACGCGCTTTTGGATGATCGGAAACGTTAACGTACCCAGCGAGGTCAGCAAGCCATCCGCGATGGTCTTTGGCTTCACCGATGGAAATATCTCGCCGGCTTTGAGCGAGCGACAGGCGTCATCTGCCATTTCAGGCTCTGCTCCGATGACGTGGATCGTTGACTTGATCTCGGTTGCTGCGATGGACGTGCCGCTCAGGAGTCCACCTCCACCTACCGGCGCAATGACGACATCCAGGTCGGGGGCATCTTCCAATAACTCCAGAGTGGCAGTTCCCTGTCCTGCGATGACACGCTCGTTATTATACGGATGGACGACGGTGGCACCCGTCAATTCGACGACCTTTGCCAGCGCCGCTTCACGCGCCTCCAATGTTGGCTCACAGTAAGTGATATGCCCACCGTAGCCCGCCACCGCAGCTTTTTTCACTGCTGGCGCGTTGTCAGGCATCACAATATAGGCAGGGACACCGCGTAATCTGGCCGCCAGGGCTAAAGCCTGGGCATGGTTGCCCGATGAATGCGTAGATACCCCACGTGCAGCTTCTTCGTCACTCAGTGAAAAGACTGCATTGCAGGCGCCGCGGAATTTGAAGGCACCAACTTTCTGCAAGTTCTCACATTTGAGAAACACGTGCGCGCCGACTTTTTCATTCAATGTTTCATTGGTCAATACCGGCGTATGATGTGCATATGGTTTGATCCGTTTTGCTGCTTCACGGATGTCATTGAGGCTAGGGGGCATGTTATCTCCAAATCATATTTCGCGCTGACCGACACTCCGCTCTGCGCGATGCATATACTGAACCTAGACGAAGCTCGGTTAATCACCTCTCTCAAAATCGACAACTCGCTCACGCCGCCGTCCCCGGCGGCGATTACATGGTAACGCCTACGCCCAGGGCGGCGCAGGGAGCACTTTTGCATGAAGAACTGGGTTAATAACCTCTCTCAAAATCGACGATATATTTTAGCGCTTTCCCTTCAATATACAACTGATAATTCTCAACGAACAACCTGGTAATATCTTCAGGATAACTTATTGCAGAGGTGTGAAATGTCATGTAGAGGTTGGGCGTGTGCCAGAAGGGGTGATCTTCAGGCAGGGGCTCCCGATCGAAAACATCCAGTACGGCCGCGGCAATTTTCCCCTGGTACAGCGCGTTGACTAATGCAGCTTCGTCTACGGCGTTGCCGCGCCCCACGTTGATAAAGAGCGCATGGGAAGGTAAGGCGTTCAGCAAATTGGCATCTACAATCTTATTCGTATCTTTTATCCTCGGCAAAATACAAGCGAGATAATCCAATCCATCCGCGAATTCAAGCAACTCATTGCCATGATAATACTTGTCTACCTGTAAACTTGTCTCAGTTTCCCGTGTAAAGCCCCGGACCTGCATCTTGAAATGTTTGGCCGTGCCTGCCAGGTGCGCACCGATCGAACCGACTCCCAATAAGCCGATGGTCTTGCCCCGTAAGACACCCGATTCCGGTCGCTGCCATTGCGTGGACTGTTGTGTTTGGATCCGTTCAAGGATTTTCTTTTCATGAAAGAGCAAATATCCAAAAACATATTCAGACATCAACTCGCCAAATACACCGCGGGCATTGGTGAGAACATAGTCGCGGCGCTGCGATGGATCAACCAACGGTTCCACTCCCGCGTAGATGGACTGGGCCCACCTCAGGCTAGCAAGGCGCGGTAGCGCCGCCTGGATCAATTTTGGCTCGCCAAGAACAATGTCTGCTTCTTTCGGTTCAGCGGTGAATTCAAGCTCCGGTAACCGGGCTGATGCGATGAGGTGCTTATACTCATCTCCATTACGCGACAGGATCAGGAGTTTAGGCATCAATCAATTATAACCAGGCTGTTGCTACTCACGGGATTCCCTCCCGCTCCGCTACGCTTCGGGGACCATGGTGGCACCACCCGTGATTTGCTACACTCCATGGCACCGCCCGTGATTTGCCTAGCAAATCAGGCACACCTGTCCTGGCGTACGGTGCCAGGGGGTGTGGCAATCCCTGTTAGCATCGATCATCAAATAGCAAAAAGCCGTGCATGTTGATATGCACGGCTCTTTGTCCTGGATGCTTTGATCACGTCTGGACGATCAGGTCCGGCGTACCAAACCAACCAGGAAGAGCAGGACGATAGCGCCCAGGATGGCAACAATCAGACTGGTAAGATTGAAGCCAGTCACTCCTTGTGCGCCAAAGGCGTTCATAATGAAGCCTCCAATCAGGGCGCCCACAATACCAACCACGATGTTGGCGAGGGCTCCCATCTGCGCATTTCGTCCCATGATGATACTAGCAATCCATCCAGCGATGGCACCGAAGATGATCCATAAGATGATGTTCATACTGACCTCCGAAAGATTTTGATTACCGATTGGCAATTCTTGCTTAGCGGAATTTATGTTTCCGTTCATAATGAAAAACGAAACGAGCGGGTGATTGTTATACAGGCCAAGTTAGGAAATATCGGAAATCCCGATTGAACTCATCAATATGGAACTTTAGGCTCTTGCGTGTAGCATTCTAGTGAAATTAGTGCCGGTTTTGAGCAAAACCTGCTATTCATATCTACGCCGCTGCTCCTAACACGAGAATTGCCCATTCCCCCATCGCTTTTCGTTCGGATCTCCTTCGGTGGTCTATCGTATTGTCTATAGCCTCCCGAGATGCTGCTTATATGGTGTCTATATGCTGCCTATATCCTGGCTATATGCTCCTTTCGCCTTGCCTCCGGCAGTCTTTCGGATACTGGCATGTTCATAATTCAGAAAAGCAGCCTCCCGGTCCAGTTCAGTGCGCTGAAAACCAATTGACCGGGAGGCCCATTTGCTTTGCCCTAACTCTTCGGGAATTATTCTTATCTTCTAATCGTTGCTTCCCTCTCGGGCCCCACTCCAATCCATTTCACGGGGACGTTGACCGCAGCTTCAATCATGCTTACGTAGGCTTGGGCCGCTTCGGGTAGTTCGTCAAAGGCCCTCGCCTGGCGAATGTCCTCCTGCCAGCCCCTGACCGTTTTGTATTCGATCCCCACTTCGTCCAATCCATAGGCATCTACATCGGCATATCTGACGGATTCACCGTTCAGGGTATAGCCAGTGCCAACCTGAATTTCATCCAATCCGCTCAATACATCCAGCTTGGTTAAGCACAGTTCGGTGATTCCGCTCAGTTGCACTGCCGTTCGCACGATCTCCAGGTCCAGCCAGCCGACCCGGCGTGTACGCCCTGTGGTTGCGGCGGTCTCGCCGAATTTTCTATACACTTCGCTGTCTCTATCATGGATTTCCGTTGGCAGAGGCCCGGCGCCGACGCGAGTGGTGTAGGCTTTGGTCACGCCGACCACATTTGTGATGTAACGCGGTGGTATTCCAAGGCCGGCTGAAGCCGCTGAGGGAATGGTCGTCGAGGCGGTTACAAACGGGTAGGTGCCCCAATCCGTATCCAAAAATGTTCCCATGGCTTGTTCGAGCAAAAAGTGTTTCTTCGCCTTTAGTCCGTCCTGCACAATGGAAAACAATTCACGGATATACGGTTTCAAGCGTTCGTGATACCCCCGATAGGTCTCACAGACTTCCGCAAATTTCAGCACCTCGCCGCCGAGCGCAACGATGATTTTATTTTTCAGTTCCAATTGGACCTTTAAACGTGACTCAAAGGCATCACTCGTGAAATCTGTCCAGCGGATGCCGTTGTAGCTGACTTTATCGGCAAATACTGGTCCAATGCCGCGGCGGGTTGTCCCGGTGGCGCCGGCGCCTTTTGCCTCCTCATAGAGCCCATCCAGGGTTTTGTGATAAGGCATGATGACATGCGACCGAGGTGAAACCCATAATCGTCCCTCCACCCCGACGCCTGCCTTGTTTAGCAAATCGATTTCTTCGATCAATACAGCCGGGTCGATCACCACGCCGCCGCCGATCAGCCCTACAGTGTTTTGTGCAAATATGCCTGAGGGCACAAGATGGATCTTGAAAGTCCCATACTCATTGATCACCGTATGCCCGGCGTTATTCCCGCCATTGAATCGCGCGACATAGTCCACCTGTTTTGCGAGATAATCTACTACCTTGCCCTTGCCCTCATCGCCCCATTGTGTGCCGACGACCGCTGTGACTGTCATAAAGCCTCCGATATTAGGGATTCGATATTCGCGATTGGGAACTTCGATTTTCGAATATCGAATTTCGAAGTACTTCGTCAGTTAATTCGGCTGCCAGGCCAATATACGACTCAGGGGATAGTTCCAACAGGCGGCGACGCGTTTCCTCAGCAACATCCAGTGCCTCGACCCACAGCCGGTAGCCATTCTGGTTCAATACACGCCCCCGCGTCTGAGATTTCAGCGACTCATAGGCGTCGCTGCGACCGGCTGCACGCAGGATGGTCTGTGCACCCTCGCTGACGACTTCCCAATGTTCATCCAGCTCTCGTCTGATCTTCTCTTCATCTGCCTCGAGACGACTCATCCCTCGATTGATATTATTCCAGGCGAGCAGCGTATGACCCAATGCAACGCCGAATGTCCTGCGCACGGTTGAGTCCGACAAATCTCTTTGTAACCTTGAAATGGGCAGCTTCTGTCCATAATAGGTAAGCAATGCATTGGCAATTCCGAGATTGCCTTCTGCGTTCTCGAAGTCAATGGGATTCACTTTCTGCGGCATTGTTGAAGAACCTACTTCAGTTTCCACGATCTTTTGTTTGAGAATACTCTGACTGATATATCTCCAAATATCCTGCGCGTAGTCAAGAAGGATGGTGTTTGTCAATTTGATGGCATCAAAATAGCGCACCCAATTGTCATATGGCAGGATTTGTGTGGTAACAAGGTCAGGCTCGAGATCAAGGCTTTGAATAAATTCTTTGCTGAATGCAATCCAGTCAACATTTGGCGCGGCGGCCTGCAATGCGTTGAAGTTGCCGACCGCACCTGTTAACTTCGCTTCAAATTTGTGATCTGCAATTTCAGAACGGCATTTGATGAGGCGCGCCAGATAAACTGCGATCTCTTTTCCCAGGGTCGTCGGTACGGCGGGCTGTCCATGCGTTCGCGCCAGCATGGGGAGAGAGCGATATTCGCTGGCGAAGCCACCTAATGAGTTGATCAGTTGATCTAGGGCAGGGATTAATACTTTGTCACGAGAATCTTTAAGAGCCAGCGCTTGTGCAATGTTGTTGAGGTCTTCCGAGGTCAAGCCAAAGTGAATCCAACTTTGGAGTGCAAGAGCTTGCTCTTGCCGCGGCAAGCCGCCGGACTCGGTAAGTTTATCGCTCAGAAAATATTCAATCGCTTTGACATCATGGCGGGTGGTCTTTTCGTAGTCCTGGATCTTTCGAGCATCTTCATCAGCAAATGAGTCGATGACAGCACCTTCGGAAGCGGTTAGAGGGCGGACGAGGCCGGTCCTGGAAAGAGCAGATAGAAAGTCCAGTTCGAGGCGTGCACGGTTGCGGAGATAAGCAAATTCGGAGAAGAAGTCCCGCAGGGGAGAAGTCTCGTTTTCGTAGCGCCCGTCGAGAGGCGAAAGTGCGTGAAGAGCCATCATCAAGCATTATAATTCGGGCGACTTAAATCAAGAGGAGTATTCATGAAGATTTTGCCTGAAATGGCTTTGACCTATGATGATGTTTTGCTTGTGCCGCAATATTCCGATGCGGATTCACGACGTTTCCTTTCGACGAAGAGTTGCCTGACGAAGAAGATTACATTACAAGTGCCGATTGTTTCTGCCAATATGGATGTGGTCACGGAAAGTGAGATGGCGATCACGATGGCGCGCGAAGGTGGGATTGGGATCATCCACCGTTTTATGACGATTGCCGAACAGGCGCGGCAGATCGGGCGTGTGAAGAAGGCGGAATCTTTCATGGTGGATAAGCCCATCACCATGACGGAAGCAAACACGATCGGTGATGTCAAGCATATAGTGGACGAAACAGGGACGGGTGGAATCTTGATTGTTGATAAAGATGACAAACTGATCGGCATTGTGTCGACTCGCGATTTGTTATTTGAGAATGATGACGAAAAACCTGTAACCG